>CAZWGW010001019.1:0-2655 GCA_964633565.1 uncultured Planctomycetaceae bacterium | reverse complement strand
AGCGATCCCAATTGCTCAAGTCCTGCGACGGTGAGCCGCGCCGAAGTGATCCGGAAGCGGCGCAGCGCGGGAAGTTCCTGCAGCGCCCCCAGACCTTCGCCGGTCAGCGACTCCTGATCGAGCATGAGCCATTCCAGATGCGAAAGCGACGCGAGATGTGCCAGACCCTCATCCGTGATCGACAATCCCAGCAAATGGAGCGATTCCAATGCAGGCAAATCGCCAATTGTTGCCAGGCCGGCGTCCGTCACCGGCACGTTCCGCAGCGACAACCGCGTAATCGTCGGATGGTCCTTCAGGACCGCCAGCGCCGCATCCGAAACCGGCGTTTTCTTCGTATTCCTGATGCGCCGGGCTGCTGTGGTATTGAACGTCCCGAGCATGTCCGTCGTCGCGGCAGCAGGCCCGTCCGGTGCGGACCGACGAAGCGGCTCGTTGACGGGGATTTCGGCCGCCACGCTGTCGCCGTTCACGACGGCCTCATCTGTATTTCCGTCGAGGTCCATCCGTACGGCCTCGAAGCGTTGATTGATCCACAGCAGCGGGCCCAGCGCCCACAGCGGACGCAATTCGACGATATCCTGGCTGTCGATGGAGATCGTCGCCTGCGGCATTGCGGACTGCAGTTGACGCAGCGACGAGCGCCGGGTCGGCACGCCATGCGCCGAAACGAAACGCAGATCGCGGAACGAAGCGCAGATGGCGAGGCCCGCTTCCGTCAAACGGTCACAGTGGTCCAGTGAGAGGTCGCTCAGTTCCGGCAACGACTGGAGGGCCTTCAATCCCTCGTCCGTTACCAGGTCGCAGTCATTCAGCATCAGGATCCGGAGCCGGGGGAACTGAGCCAGACCTCGCAGCGCGGCATCGGTAATGCGCGTTTCACTCAGGTCGAGTTCAACCAGTTCCGGGAGGCCGGCCAGCGCGGCCACGTCCGCATCACCGACCCAGGCGCAACGTCGCAGGTTCAGCGACCGCAGCGATGTCAGGCGGCCGACGGAATCGAGGCACCCCGCGGCCTGCTGCGCGTCGCTGAGGTCCAGTCGCCGCAGTTCCGTCAGCGCCGGCAGCCGCCCCAACCCGGCCCGGGTGACGCGACTCCCCGACAGATTCACCTCGCTCACCATCGCCAGGTGGGCGAGTTGCCGCAACTGTTCGTCGCCGGTCCGGCCTCCGGTGAGGATCACAATCCTGGGCGTGCCGTCGCGGTCGTCCACAATCCTGGCGCCGGCCCGCTGCAGTTCGGAGAGCGGGCGCTGCTTCTCCAACCGGTACACCGTCATCCCGAGGGCAACGGCCATCAGCAGCCCCGCCAGCAGCTTGATCATCGTGGGCAGGCGCGACGGAGAGGGCATCGCAGGAACACCATTCGATCACGGGTGGCCGGGGTGCATGTTAACCGGCCGGTCCGGGCCGCGGCCGGACCGGTCAGCAGACGTCCGCATCCACCCACAGGGTCTGCGCCCGGTCCGGCCCGACGGAAATGATCTCGACCGGAACGCCGAGCAATTCACGGATCGCGCGGACGTACGCCTGGGCTTCGGCCGGCAGGTCCGACCAGCGCCGCGCCCCGCTGATGTCCCGCTTCCACCCCGGAAGCGTGCGATAGACTGGCCGGGCCTTCGCCAGTTCCGCGACGTGGCTGGGAAACTCCGCCGTCCGCTCGCCGTCGATCTCATACGCCTCGCAGATCTGCAACTGGTCGAGTTTGCTGAGCACGTCGAGCAGCATGATGGCGAGGCGATCGACGCCGCTGATCCGCCCGCCGTAGGCCGCGGCGACGGCGTCGAACCAGCCGCAGCGCCGCGGCCGGCCGGTGACGGTGCCGTACTCGTGCCCTTCGTCGCGGATGTGCTGGCCGATCTCGTTGTCGAGTTCGGTCGGGCAGGGGCCTCCGCCGACCCGCGTGGTGTACGCCTTGACCACGCCGATCATCCGGTTGATCGCCCGTTCGGGGACTCCGCTCCCGGAATGGATGCCGCAACCGGAACTGTTCGACGACGTCACGTACGGGAACGTGCCGTGATCGATGTCGAGCAGGCTCCCCTGCGCCCCCTCGAACAGGATGTTCCGCCCGTCGCGCAGCGCCCCGTGCAGAAAAGCCGTCGTGTCGGCGACGTGGGGCCTGAGCCGCTCGGCATAGCCGCTGTATTCGCGGCCGATCGCGTCGACGTCGAGCGGCGGCGCGGCGGGATCGAGCGCGCGGAGGAGCGCCTGTTTCTGTCCCCCGACCTCGGCGATGCGCTCCCGCAGAACATCCGGGCGAACCAGGTCCCCCATGCGGATGGCGTGCGTTCTTCCGGCCTTGTCCCGATAACAGGTGCCGATGCCCCGCATCGTCGTGCCGATCGCCTGCGCACCCCGCCCCTGTTCCAGCAGCGCTTCCTCGGCGATGTGCCAGGGGAAGATCACGTGCGCCCGATCGCTGATCAGGAGGCTGCGGCCGTTCTCGATGCCGCGCGCCGAGATGGCGGCCATTTCATCGAGCAGCGCCCCGGGATTGATGACGACACCGGCCGCAATGACGGACGTCTTCCCCTCGTGCAGAATACCGGAGGGGAGCAGTGAGAGCTTGTATTTCACTCCGTGCGCGACGACGGTGTGTCCCGCGTTGTTGCCGCCCAGGTAGCGGACGACGACATCGTGCCGGTCGGTGAG
>CAZWGW010001018.1:0-2660 GCA_964633565.1 uncultured Planctomycetaceae bacterium | reverse complement strand
TCGAGCGGCAGATCGTCCACTGCGGCATCATGACGGCCGACGAACTGTCGTCGATCGCCACGCAGATGGGCGGCGCCGCGCAGACCGCCGACGACCTGGCCCGGGAACTGATCCAGCAGAAGAAGCTGACGAAGTTCCAGGCGCAGGCGATCAACAGCGGCAAGGGGAGCAGCCTCTCCCTCGGGAACTACATCGTCCTCGACAAGATCGGCCAGGGGGGGATGGGGCAGGTATTCAGGGCCGAGCACCGTCGCATGAAGCGGGTCGTCGCCCTCAAGGTGCTCCCCGCCGCAATGGTCAAGGACCAGACCGCCGTGCAGCGGTTCCAGCGCGAACTGCGGGCGGCAGCGCGGCTGTCGCACCCGAACATCGTCGCCGCATTCGACGCCGACGAAGCCAAGGGGGTGCATTACTACGTGATGGAGTACGTCGACGGGGCGGACCTGTCGTCACTCGTGCGGAAGAGCGGTCCGCTCACGCCGGAGCGGGCGATCGACTACGTCACTCAGGCGGCCAAAGGGCTGCAGTACGCACACGAGCAGGGGATCGTCCATCGCGACATCAAGCCGTCGAACCTGCTCGTCGACCGCAACGGCATCGTGAAGGTGCTGGACATGGGCCTGGCGCGGTTCGACGACGCGGCGGACGCCGGTGCCGCGGCCGCATTGACGACGACGGGCGCGGTGATGGGGACCGTCGACTACATGTCGCCGGAGCAGGCGCTCGACACCAAGCACGCCGACGCACGGAGCGACGTTTATTCGTTGGGCTGCACGCTCTGGTTCCTGCTGACCGGCCGGCCGCTGTACGGCGGCGACACGGTGATGAAGAAGCTGCTGGCGCACCGGGAGACGGAGGTGCCGTCGCTCTACTCCGTCCGCGCCGATGTGCCGCCGCTGCTCGACGGCGTCTTCCGCAAGATGGTCGCGAAGGACCCGGCGTACCGGTACAAGTCGATGGCGGAGGTGATCGCGGCCCTTGCCGGCAGCGTCGTGGCGTCGAACTCGCCGACGGTGGCGATCGCGCCCGGCTCCGATTCCGGCGATACGGCGCTGCAGGACTTCTTTTCCGCAGTGGAGGCCGATGCGACTCCGACACTGGCGGCGGGCCCCGCGCCGGTCGTGACGCGTGCCGAGACGATGCAGTCGGGGTTCCTGGATCAGACGATGACGGGTGGACTGTCGCGTCTGCGACGCGCCCGGAGTGGCGGGAGCCTGTGGAGCGAAGTGCGCGGCCTGATCGTGCGCGACAAGCGGATTGCCGTTGTCGCAGGCGCCGTGCTCATCGTGTTGCTGCTGGTTGGGGCCGTCGTGCGTAACAGGCATCGCGCGGAGCAGAGGCCGCACGCCGCGGGTCAGGGCGATGATTCCGTTTCCCCGGCGTCGAAGACCGCGTCTTCTGTGAGCCAAAACGGTCAGTCCACCAATACCACGGCGCAACCCGGTCAACCAGCCCCGCCGGCTGACGCGGGATTGTCGTTCGACGGCATTGACGACTACGTCGAAGTGCCCGGACTGACATACGACTCGAACCAGGAGATCACGATTGAAGCCTGGGTCACGCCGCGACGTGCCGAGCACGATCCGGAAAACCTCGTCACCTGGCTCGGACCGACCTGGGTCGCGTTGTGGCGCGACTACGGCCGTTGGGGGGTCGGCATCGCCGGGATCGGGGGGACGTCAATCCACCAGGCGCAGGGCGTGAGCGCGTCGGGAGAGCGGACGCACGTCGCCGTCGTGTGGAAGGACCGGATGATGCGGCTGTTCGTCAACGGCCGCCCGATGATGACGGACAGTATTCCGACCGCTGAGTTCGGACCGGGAACCAGCGGGCTGTACATCGGCGGCGTTCCGGCGGACAAGCTGCCGCACGAAGGGGAGCGGTACTTCGACGGCGTGTTGCACTCGCTGCGCGTCTCCCGAGGATTGAGGTATATGGGGGAGTGGTTCGAGCCAGAGGCGGAGTTGACGTCCGATGCGGACACGCTCCTACTGTTCGCCTGCAGCGCCGGGCGGGGGGCGTCGCTGGAGGATACGTCGGGCAACGGGAACGACGGCATTGTGCAGGGCGCAACGTGGTTGAGTGGTTTTGGTACCGATGCGCCTGCCACTTCTCAGGAGTCCGGGTTGAAGTTTGATGGGATGGACGACCACGTCACCATCCCCACGCTGACCCACGACGGGCCCGAAATCACACTCGAAGCCCGGGTCTTATTCGGGGCCGAACACGGGCAGGGACGCACGATCGTCGGGGGTTCGGGAGGCATCAGGCTCTTTTCCCTCTGGGGATACCCGCCACTCGTGGGGATGTCCGTTATTGGGCAGGGGACCGACCGTATCGCGCATTGTGAATGGCAGTCCTTCGATCCGCTGCGCGTGCATGACGTGGCCGGCGTTTACAGCGGACGGGAGGTCCGGTTCTTTCTCGATGGCCGGCACGTTGCCACGGACTCGAAAACGCTGGCCGGCGAGAAAAATCTGCACGTCCGCGGCTACGCCATCGGGAAGCTCATCGGCGCGACGTCCGAGTACTTCGACGGCGTGATCTACGAGGTCCGCATCTCGTCGACAGCCCGCTATTCAGGTGACTACACCCCAGCGCCGCGGCTGGAAGACGACGCCCATACGCTCGCGCTGTATCACTGTGAGGAAGGGGCCGGC
>CAZWGW010001017.1:1907-2663 GCA_964633565.1 uncultured Planctomycetaceae bacterium | reverse complement strand
CTCGCGCGACACTCTCCCTCGCCTGCGGCTACGGGTTAAACGATTTTTGCAGCGCGTGCAGCAGTTCCGTCGACCGCCGTCCGCCGGCGGTCAGCACGAACCGCCGCGACGTCTCCCCCGTCGCCGTGATGTCGATCCGCAGGTGGTCGCGCGGCAGCACATCGGCGATGCGGTCGGCCCATTCGACAAGCGTGGCCCGGTCGCCGTGCAGCACCTCGTCGCCGCCGATGTCGAGGAACTCGTCGCTGTCCTTGAGGCGATAGGCGTCGACGTGATACAGCGGCAGCGGGCCGTCGTATTCCTGGATCAGGACGAACGTCGGGCTGTTGACCAGTTGGTCACTGTAACCGAGCGCCTCCGCGACGGCCTGTACGAGCCGCGTCTTCCCCGCGCCGAGGTCGCCGTTGAGCGCGACGACGTCACCTGGCCGCAGTGCGGCAGCGAGCGCGCGGCCGAGTCGCACGGTGGCGGCTTCGTTGGGGGCAGAGCAGGTCACCGGCTCCATGGTACAGTTTCGATTCGCACTGCGTTACGGGCCGTGTGGACGGGACGTGAATACCTGGGCGTCGCCCCGGTTGGCTCGATTCTGTCGGAAGAGTTCACGAAGCAGGACACCAGAACGCACGTCATATCCCACACCCCAAACGTCCGCCCAGCGAAACAGCGGTTCGCGCAGGGTCGTGCGTTCCATCAGCCATTCCACTGGCGCATAACCCGGCAACCGTCGATTCGCTGCGCGAGGAGGTCGATCGCCTC
>CAZWGW010001017.1:0-1897 GCA_964633565.1 uncultured Planctomycetaceae bacterium | reverse complement strand
CCCACCTGAACTCGGGACTCGAGCACACGGACCACCGACAGCGGACGCCGCGACGTCCCATACTGCAGCCGGTACACCGGTGCGTAACTCAGCACGTATCCCGCCACCAGAGTTGCCACAAACAACGCCAGAAAACACAGATTCTTGAGCAGCGGCTTTCGCGAGGCACCGGCCATTCGCAGCACTCACAACTTCCTGAGAAACGAACTGCAGACAGGAAAATTGGCGACAGGAAAATGGTCCACGGACACGCCGCCTGTATCTTCCTGTCCGCGATTTTTTTGTCTACCACCGCACCCCCACCACAACCGCTTGCGGTTCCACCCCTCACCCCCACAAAATCATGTAACTCCTTTACAACGCCGCGCGCCGCGGCTAATTTTGCCGCTCGCTGATCGGTCGTGGTTGTCGGGTGTGGATTCCGGACCCCGACCTTCAGCCAACCAGTACGGCTGCGTGCGGCTTGTTGTGAGCCGCAGTCGAGACGGACCGATGGATCGGACCCCGTATCGTGGAATGGAATTCATTGTCTGGCAGTTCGTCAAGCCCGATCCGGCGCTCGCGCGTCCGGACCCACTCGCTGAGCGACTCCGCCTCCAATGCGTTTTGGCCCCCCGTCGTGCGCCAGTCCAGCCTGCCGCGCGCGATGGTCTCCACGGTGAGCCCGCTGCTCGTTCGACGCATCTCCCGCCGCACTGGTGAATGACGCCCGACACGTCATCGGAAAACGGCTGGCATTCAGTTCATGGAGGATCCAGGAATGAGCGCGAAACCCGTCATTGGCATGAACGCCGACTACCGTCCCGCGAAGAAGGACACGATCCCGCTGACGTGGATCAACACCGGGTACTACGACAGCATCTCGGCCGTGGGGGGCATCCCGCTCATCATTCCGCCGCTGGCCGATGAGGACGACCTGCGGCAGGTGCTGGAATCGGTCAATGGGCTCGTGCTCACGGGCTGCAAGCTGGACCTGGAACCGGTGCGGCTGGGTTTCGAGCGGCACCCCGCCACGCGCCCCATGCCGTCGCGCCGCGAGGAGTTCGACCGCCGGCTGGCGAAACTCGCGTACGAAATGAAGATCCCCACGCTGGCGGTCGGCGTCGGCATGCAGATGCTCAACGTGATCTGCGGCGGCACGCTGTTCCAGCACATCCCCGAGGACGTGCTCAAGGCGTTGCACCACCGCGACCCGGTCGAGGACTGCCTGCGGCACGTGATCGAAATGGTCCCCGGCACGAAGATGGACCACATCTACGGACCGGGCGAAATCCGAGTCAACAGCGACCACCACATGGCCGTCGACCAGGTCGCGCCGTGCTTCCGCGTCTCCGCCGCGTCGATGGACGGCGTCGTCGAGGCGTATGAATCGATGGACGACAACTGGTGGTGCCTGGGGGTGCAGTTCCATCCCGAGAACCAGACCGCCTCGGCCCTCGACATGCAGGTGTTTGACGCCTTCATGGAAGGGGTCAGGGAACAGCGGGCGCCGGAGATCATTTCGTTCGAACACCGCCGGGCGGCGTAGTCCGCGGCTCCTCCGAACCAGCCCCCGGCGGATTGCCGGGGGCTGTTCTGTTGCGCGGGGCATGTTGTGGCAGGCACACTCCGTGTGCCGTCCGCGAGCGTTCAAAGCACACACTGACCCGGACGGCACACGGAGTGTGCCTGCCACGACGTCACGGCGCAGCGCCTCCGCTGAGTTCGGGCTTCCACGCCGGTCGGCCGCCTTCGACCGGGCACTCGACCGGGGCGATCTCGCGAAGGTCGCTGCCGTCGGAGTTCATGAGATAGAGGGTTGCGCGACCATAGGGGAAGTCATCCATCCGGCACACGAACGCAATGTGCCGTCCGTCGGGAGACCAGGCCGCGAAGGTACACTGTCCGCCCAGTCTGG
>CAZWGW010001016.1:0-2672 GCA_964633565.1 uncultured Planctomycetaceae bacterium | reverse complement strand
CGTCCTTGTCAGAGAGGACTTTTACCCGAAAACCAGCCTGTGACGCGACACTAGTACGGTGCGCTCCTTGTCTCTCGCTGCATCAGCCAGACTTCTCGGCAAGGCGTGCGGCGTCAATGCTCGTGCGAGACTCTTCCTGAATCGCACGAACGGAACTGACTCAAATCGGACGTTGGATGGCAGCCTTCCGCCCTTCAAATCCACATTTGCGGAGTCAAAACGACAAATCTCCAGACTTGCCGTGGTCACAATGACTGGAATATGTATCACGGTGGCCTCCGTTACCCCTCTGAGAAGGCACATCTCCTCATGGGCGAGTGACCAAAACGAGTCAATGACGCTCCAACAGAGTCGTTCGAGCATGGGGCGGTCGCCCTCACCTTGGCCTCGAACAACGCAAAAATCGGACTCAGGTGAAGCTGGTAACGTATCAACATCATCCCAGCCGTAGATGTCGTGCTGTCCTTTTACGAGATTCGCCCAATGGCACTTCACCCTGCGAGATGGGACGCGCCCTTCAGGAACGAGGAATGCCCAAACTGCATCGCGCGGACGCTTGCACTCAACCACAAGCCGCAGGTTACTCCGTCCAAGCAGAAGATCGACAAAACCTCCGGTA
This sequence comes from uncultured Planctomycetaceae bacterium, assembly GCA_964633565.1. Classification (GTDB taxonomy): domain Bacteria; phylum Planctomycetota; class Planctomycetia; order Planctomycetales; family Planctomycetaceae; genus CAZWGW01. Next base: position 2,053 of record CAZWGW010001016.1, on the reverse strand, counting down.
TCCGCATACGTCCAAGCATGCTCTCGTGAGAGTACCGCCCAGCCGTGCTTATCCGCTGTCTCTTTGACGCGTTGCTCGACACCCAATTGGAAAACAAATCCCGACGCATCGACGAGGTCGCGCAGTTGTTGTGTTCGGTCGTCTTTCATCGCGTCTGAGGCATAAACGGAGGAGCGTTCATCTCACGCCGCATTAGCAGGGATCATCGAATGGGACACTCGCGCTGGTTGGAAGTTCGTATTGGGATCACGCGCCTGAAGTGTATTCTTGGGCGGTAGTGCGCACTACTCCGGGCACTCATCCGGCTACACGCTCGGACATGGCATCATGCGCCGTACCGCCGTGAGCGGGTAGGGCCGGCCTGACAGGTTGCTGAGGAAGGTCAAGAAACTCACTGTGCGCCGTTACTCCCAGCACCGTGGCGGCTTGCGACGAAATGCGCACCATCCCTGGTATGGGTGGGGCCGGACATTTGTGACATCGGTCACGCGATGCGCCCTTTCGCGGAGCGAAAGGCGACATTGGGGACAACCATGACGGTGCGATTCGATCGGCGGACTGGCATTCGGGATCGAGCTGTGCGACGCCCAATCCAAAATCCAAAATCAAAAATCCAAAATCCACTCCTCCTTAAAAAAGTTCCCTACCCTTGAATCTTGTACCCTTGCCACTTTCACCGCAGAAAATCGCACGGGAACCGTATCGTAACCGTACAGGAGAAATACTTGCCCTGCCGCGACCCGCTCCACGCCGCCCACATCGAAATTTCTGTCCAAAACCGCCACCCCCGCGCATTACCATGGCGCCCCGACACCAAACCGGCACAGGACCCTGAGCGGTGTCCCACTGCGAGACACAGATCGATCGCCAGCAGCTCGTCCAGACGCTCCTCCGCGAACGGACCCGCATCCTCGCCTGGCTCTGGTCGACGCTCCGGGACGGCCACCGGTCGGAAGACGTATTTCAGGATCTGCTCGTCCGCGCCCTGGAGCACGAACCGGGCTTCGAGGACGAGGGGCGGCTGCGGGCCTGGGCCTGGCAGGTCGCACGCAACCGGGCGTTCGAAATGTTGCGGCAATCACAACGGCAGGCGGCCGTCCTCGACGGCGCGGTCCTCGACCGGCTTGCCGGAGAATTCCAGTCGCGCGAGCCGAAGGGACTCACCGATCGGATCGACGCGCTGCGGAATTGCCTGGACGAATTGACCGACAACACGCGCGAAGTCGTGCGGCTGCGGTATGTGGATGGATTGCCGGCCCATGAGATTGCCCGAAAACTGGATCGCACGGCCGACGCGGTCTACAAGTCGCTGACCCGCGTCTATGCCACGCTGGCGGCCTGTATTGAGCGGCGGCTGCGCGGCCTGGAAGGGGGGCCGGCATGAACGACTCCCGGTCCCGGTTCGCAACCGACGACCAGTTCATCGAGGCCGCAGTCCGCTATCTCGACGGCACGTTGCCGGAAGGCGATGTGGCGCTGCTCTCGCGCGAATTGGGGTCGAATGCCGAACGTCAGGCGCTCTTCGCCGATATTGCGCTGCAGGCGCAGATGCTGAAAGACTGCGGCAGTCCGCTAACGGATGAGAGCGTCGCGCTGGCGCGAATCACTCCACAGCCGGCTCCCGCGCGGCGTCGCTACCTGGCTGCCGCAGTGACGGCAACTCTGTTGGGGATCGCACTGTGGGGAATCTGGTGGGCCAATTGGCCACCGTCTCCGGTCGCCGTGATTTCGCGAACTGACGGCCGCGTGTCCATCCTGCGGGCGTCGGACGAGACGGAACCGGCAACGGCCGGCGTCGCGCTGTCCATGGGCGACGGCCTGCTGCTGGACGGTGCTGATGCGGCCGCGGATGTGCAGGCCGGAGAACACCTGCGGCTGAGTGCCTACGGGCCGGCGCGACTTGTGTTCGATGAGGCAACGCGGCTCCGGCTGGATCGCGGCGGACTCTCCATCGATCTGGCGGGCGACCTTCCGATCCGGGTTGCGACTCCGCACACCGAGGTCTCGGCAATTGCGGGGACATTCGAGTTGTTGGTCACGGAACCGTGGACCG
>CAZWGW010001015.1:0-2674 GCA_964633565.1 uncultured Planctomycetaceae bacterium | reverse complement strand
AAGATCAGCCGCAGCCGGTCGTCCTCAATGTCCTGCTCGTCCTGCCCCGCGGAGGCGCGGGCGTCGGCATCGAGCCGTTCTGCGATTTCCCCGAGCGACGCGTCGAACCGCGCCCGGCGGCGGATCACGTCGATCGCCTTGAACCGCCCGGCAGAGACGAGCCACGCCCGCGGATTGGACGGCACCCCTTCGCGCGGCCACTGCTCGACGGCCGACATGAAGGCGTCGTGCAGCGCCTCTTCCGCGAGGTCAAAATCGCCCAGCAGGCGGATCAGCGTGGCGAAGACGCGACGCGATTCGTTGCGGTAAACGGCCTCCACCGTCGCGCGGGCCTGGGCGGTCGTGTCCTGGTTCATGGGCCTGATTCCTCAGGGTCACATCAACCCGCAGGCACTCGCCCGCCGTGGGCGAGGGCCCGGAACACGTCCGTGGTTCCGGCGTCATGCGGCACTCCGCGAAATATACTGACGTTCAGTATTGTGTCAAGCGACAAGTGGGTGACGAACTGCCGAATTCACAATGTTCTGATCGTCACGGCCACAGCACAACCAGCAGCACCCCTGCAGCGAACAGCGCACCGAACACCCCTGCCACGCGCCACAAGAGCGTCCGGCTGCCGACGCCCGCCACAATTCCCGCCTTGAACACCAGGTTGGCCAGTGCCGCGACGACAATCACCCGCCAGGCGGTCCCCACCTCGAGGCGATCGTCGTGCACCATCCGCGACGTCGCGAGCGTGATCGCGTCCATGTCGGTCAGGCCGGAGATCGTCGCCACGACATACAACCCGCGGCCGTCGAAATACTGCTTCGTCGCCGCGACGGCGACCAGCACGACGGCGTAAATCGCAGCGAAGATCAGCGCGGAACGCAACTCGGTCGGGTTTTCCTGCGGCGGCATCTCGTTTTTCGTGCCGCGCACACGCAGCCACATCAATCCAGCAAAGACCGCAACCAGGAGCAACAGCGCACCGATCGGCCGGGCGGCGATGGGGACGAACCGCGGCGAGACCGTGGCAATCTCCACGAGCACCCGTACTAAACTGATCCCGGTCGCCACCAGCACGACGAACGCGGCCGACGTCGCAGCCGCCGGCGTGGACACAGTCCGGCGGGCATAGCTGACCGTCGTCGCCGTGCTCGAAATCAGTCCCCCCAACACGCCCCCCAGCAGCGTTCCAGCCCGTTCGCCGAAGAACTTGTACACGACATAACCGCCGAGGCTGATACCGACGACGAGCACCACCATCAGCCAGATCTGGAACGGGTTGAGCACGTCAAGCGGGTCGAACGTCCGGTTCGGGAGGATCGGCAGGATCACGCACGAGATGAGCACGAACTGCATGATGGCCTTGAGGTCCGATTCCCCCAGCCGGGCGACGAAGCCGTGCAGTTGCGGCTTGAGCTGCAGCAGCACGGCCACCGCGCCTCCGGCGACGACCGCGACCGACTTGTAGCCGTCGACCAGGTACGCACCGATCGCGTACATCACGAGCATAGCGATCATCGTCGTGAGGCCGGCGCGCGTCTTGTCTTCGGCGCGGCGGACGATGCTCCGCACGATGATGGCCCCCAGCACGCCGAGAAACCCCGCCGCCACAATCCAGCCGCCGTAGACCTTGGCCAGCAGCGCCGCGAATGCGCCGAGCACGGTCGCCAGCGGGAAAGTTCTGACGCCTCCCAGCGGCGAATCGACCGATTCACGCTGCAGACCGACCAGCATGCCCAGCAGCAGCGCGAGGCCGAGCGATTCAAAGACGGGAAGGGCTTCGTTCACGGGATTCGACGCAAAGCCGCCGAGACGCAGAGATACGCAAAGCAAAAATGTGTTCGGGCAGTTCAGGTCACGGAGATACTCTCAGAATATCAGGAATTCCTTGCTTTGCGCGTCCTTTGCGGCTTTGCGCCTTTGCGTCAGGTCGTCTGCGGCGTCCCCCAGTGCTCCCGGTACTTCCGCCCCACCAGCGCGTTGGCGTGCTCGTTGTTCGTGATCCGCTCCGTCGCCGGATCGAACTCCAGCACGCCGCCGGCGCGGGCCGCGATGTTCGCGAGGTGCACCACCGTCGCCGCCAGCCGGCCGGCGTCAATGTCGGCGTTGAGCTTTGTCTCCGTGCCGCGGATGCAGTCCAGGAAGTTGTTGTGGTGCGCCGCAAGGTCGGCCTGACCGGTCTGCTCGGCGATCAGCTTGTTCCGCGGGCCGTACAGTCTCCAGCCGACGGTGTGCCCCATGATGAGCACCCCCTCCTTGCCGTAGAACGCCGCGCCGTTCTCGTAGCCATCCTGCACGTACGGCGACCAGTCGCGCTGCTCGAAGATGAACTGCTTCTTGCGCCCCTCCGGCGGACCTTCGGCCGGGTACTCGCAGATCGCGTACTGCGTATCGGGGAACTGCTGATCGTCGTCGAAGAAATACTTGCCGCCGAAGCAGGCGACCCGTTCGGGATGCGTGGTGACGCCGAGGCCCCACAGGGCGACGTCGATCTGGTGGACGCCGTCGTTGCCGATGTCGCCGCAGCCGAAGTCGTACCACCAGCGCCAGATGCCGGGGAGCATGTTGGAGCGATACGGCACCAGCGGCGCGGGGCCGCACCAGGTGTCATAGTCGAGATGCGGCGGCGGGTCGCCCGGCTGCGTTTTGCCGATGTTGCCGCGGCGCTGGCTGTTCCACGCCTTGG
>CAZWGW010001014.1:0-2677 GCA_964633565.1 uncultured Planctomycetaceae bacterium | reverse complement strand
ATCCCCGTGCTGCGGGGCCTGTCGTGCCGCATTCCAGCCGGCGCGTTTGCGTTCTTCGTGGGTCCCTCAGGCAGCGGCAAGAGCACGCTGCTGTACCTGCTGGGGGCGCTCGACGAGCCAACGACGGGGGAAGTGCGCATTGGCGGGAGGCGACTGGGGGACCTGGATGACGCCCGCCGCGACGAGTTCCGCCGGCGTGAGATCGGCTTCATCTTCCAGAGCTTCAACCTGCTGAGCAACCTCGACGCCGTCGACAATGTGCTCGTGCCGTACCTGCCGACCGGTGAGGCGCCAAGCCGCCGGGACGAGGCGGTGCGGCTGCTGCAACAAGTGGGGCTGGGACAGCGGCTCGACCACCGGCCCAGCCACCTCTCCGGCGGAGAGCAGCAGCGCGTCGCCATTGCCCGCGCGCTGCTCAAGCGACCGTCAATCGTCCTGGCCGATGAGCCGACCGGCGAACTGGACAGCGAGAACGGCGCCGAGGTGTACCGCTTTCTCCGCCGGCTGCAGTCCGATCAGAATTCGACGGTTGTGTCCGTCACGCATGACCGCAGCTATATTCGCGAGGGGGACCTCGTATTCGAACTCCGCGACGGCCGGATCGTCAATGGTCCTCACTCCTGAGTCGTCACGATGCGAGGCCAGCGTGTTGCCATTGTCTGCGAGTACGCCACGCTCAACGGAGGCGAACGCTCGCTCCTGGCCGTCCTGGAGCACGTCGATCGGTCACGGTTTGATGTTCACGTCCTCGCTCCGCCAATCGGACCACTCGCGCGCGAACTGCAGCGACTGGCAATTGACCACATCCCGCTGAACCTGCATGAGGCAGCCGGCCGTCTGTCGCGCGACGAGTCGCTGCGGCGACTTGAGACGGCCTGCGCTGCACTCCAACCCGATCTGGTCCACGCCAACAGCCTGTCGATGGGACGGTTGACCGGAGCGCTGGCCCCGTGTCTGAACATCCCCTGCTGCGCGCATCTCCGCGACATCATCGCCCTGAGTGCCGCGGCGGTGGCGGACCTCAACGGGAACACACAACTCGTCGCCGTCTCCCACGCCACGCGCGATTACCATGTCGCGCGCGGCATCGACCCGGACCGCGTCCAGGTGATCTACAATGGCGTGGACGTGGACGCCTTTCGGCCCCGGCCCGCGGAGGGGTGGCTGCGTCGCGAACTCGGCCTGCCCGCCGATCGGTTTGTCGTGGCGGCGATTGGCCAGATCTGCCTGCGGAAAGGCCAGGACGTTCTGGCAGAAGCGGCCGCGTTGAATGCCAGCCTCCTGCCGCACGCTCACTATGTCTTCGTCGGCGAACGTTATTCGTCAAAACCTGAGAGCCTTGAATTCGAGCGACGGATCACACAGCGCTTCGCTGAGGCCGGAATCGCGGAACGAGTACACCGCCTGGGTTATCGCGACGACGTCGCGCGACTGCTCAGCGAAATCGACCTGCTGGCGCACCCGGCCCGGCAGGAACCGCTGGGACGCGTGCTGCTGGAAGCAGGGGCCGCGGGCCGGCCGATTGTGGCAACCGACGTGGGAGGGACGCCCGAAATCGTGTGCGACGGACACTCGGCTCTGCTGATCCCACCCGGCGACGCCCCGATGCTCGCCGCCGCCATTCGCCGGCTTGCCGGCGACGTCGCGTTGCGCCGGCGGCTGGGGACCGCCGCCCGGCAACGCATCACGGAACGATTCCCGCTCACAGAGAGCACCGTGCGATTGGCCCGCCTCTGGGAGGCGCTTCGCGCCTGGTCGGTGTTTCAAAACCTCCCTCTCCCCCGTGGGGGAGAGGGTCGGGGTGAGGGCGCCGGGGAGATTTGAAACACCGTCTTAGCTTAGCGGCGGCCCTTCGGACCGCGCATCAGCGTGCCGCAGGGCCTGGGCTACGATGGAACTCGGGCCAGCGCTGCCACGCGTAGGTCCATTCTATCCACATCCGCATCACCGACCACAGGCTGCGCATCCGAGCGAGTTGGTCCGGCGGCAACCGGGACTGGCCGCGGACCGATTCCTCAGTCGCAGCGCGCAATCCCCAGCGCTCCGCAAGTTGCCGGCATAGTCCGTCCGCAGTCAGGTCCGCCCCGTCGGCATCGGTGACATACCCGGCGGCCTCGGCCGTCACGAACAACTCAAAGAGCTGCGCCCGAAAGGGATCGACTTCCAGCGGTTTTTTCTGCCGTTCCGCCGACTCAATGAGCTGGTCGACCTGGTCGAGAAGGTTAGATGCCAGATCGGGCCCGGTCCCCTGGGACGCTTCGACTGCAGGATTCATCGCCACTCCGGTCGCCGTTCGAGAATTGCCCGGTGGCCAACACGGGATACTGCGATACGCAGCACAATCCCCGTGGCGGCACTGTCTCCAGCAGAGCAGATGATGCGCCGCCGGGCAAGCGTCACGGCCGGAGCGTGCACTACCGCACGATCTGCTCGATCTGGTCCGTGCGCAACACGACCCGCGTGCGGATGTACTGGTCCGGATTCGACTTGAAGGCCTGGCGGTTGTCGTTGTTGACGAACAGATACAGTTCGTCGTCGTAGAACGCCCCGAACTGCGTGCTGCCCAACACGGCCCGATCCGACTGATAGACGATGACCGCATCGCAGCCGAGGAACCGCGGCGCGTAACGGGTGGGATTCTCGTTGAATTCCCGCTGCTCCTCGGCAGAGGTCAACT
>CAZWGW010001013.1:0-2678 GCA_964633565.1 uncultured Planctomycetaceae bacterium | reverse complement strand
GACATCGCCTACAACATGATGCGCCTATGGCAGGGGGCCGTCGGAGTCGCGCCGGTCAATGGACTGGTCAGCCCGGCGTACATCGTCGCGCGTCCGCTCCCCGAGACGAATCCGCGATACTTCGAACTCCTCTTCCGGACCGGCGCGTACATGGATGAGGTCAACAAGTTCTCCCGCGGCATCGTCTCCGACCGGAATCGCCTGTACTGGGAAGACTTCAAGCAGATGCCGTCCCCCTTCCCGCCCACGGATGAACAGGCGGCGATCGTCCGGTTCCTCGACCATGTCGACCGCCGGGTGCGGCGGTACATCCGGGCCAAGCGGCGGCTCATCGCGCTTCTCAACGAGCAGAAGCAGGCCATCATCCACCGGGCCGTCACGCGCGGGCTGGACCCGAACGTGCGGCTGAAGCCGTCGGGCGTGGAATGGCTGGGAGACGTGCCGACCAATTCGCAAATAGTGCGGCTCAAGCACGTCGCCCGCATTCAGACGGGAATCACATTGGGCAAAAACTATGGCGACGCCGAATTGGTCGAGAGGCCGTACTTGCGTGTCGCGAACGTGCAAAGCGATCGGCTCGATCTTCGAACGGTTAAAACAATTCGTGCACCACATGCCGAGATCAACGGGTGCGAACTCAGGAGCGGTGACGTCCTGATGACTGAAGGGGGTGACATCGACAAACTGGGTCGTGGCTGCGTTTGGAGAGGCGAAATCAACGGGTGTCTGCACCAGAATCACGTCTTCGCCGTCCGGCCGGACCAATCAAGGCTGCTCCCGGAATTTCTCGTTGCTCTGATGGGATCGCGACACGGGCGCTGCTACTTTCAGTTGACTGCAAAACGAACAACAAATCTCGCGGCAACGAATGGCGCGACGTTGGGTGCATTCCCATTGCTTCTACCGGACGTGAGCGCTCAACGTCGGTTACTCGACAACCTATCCAGGCAGACGATGTCAATTGACGCTGCCATTCATCGTGCGGAGCGAGAATCGGAGCTGAGTCGCGAATACCGGACCCGACTGATTGCCGACGTCGTCACCGGCAAGTTCGACGTTCGCGACGCCGCGGCACGCGACGCCGACGAACTCGTGCTTGATGAACCGGTGGATGAGGCGGAGGAATCGGTGGAGATTGACGATCTGCTGGACGACGAACCCCAGGAGATCACGGACAAGGTTGAAGCGTGATCTGGAATCGCACACGCGTTGTGTCGAGCCGCGTGGTAGACTGTCTGGATGACAAGCAGATACAAGGAACATTGACGAGATGACCGACTCTTCTGCGAGTCAGACTAGGACATCGACTCGGGGCAATAATGGCCCCGTGTCAGGCGACAACTGCCCGAGGCTGCTGCGTCGAGTCAGCCTGCGCAACCTGTTGTCCTTTGGACCGGACAATGCCCCGCTGGAATTGCAGAGTCTCAACGTGTGTATTGGGCCGAATGGATCTGGCAAGTCCAACTTGATTGAGGCAATTGCGTTGTTGCGGAGCACCGCGAAGGATATCCGCACTGCAATATCACAGGGTGGGGGCGTCAGCGAATGGATTTGGAAAGGAAGCCCGAACGACTACGCAGCCGTGGGCGCCGTCGTCATCGGCCCTGATCCCGCTTATGGCGTCCGGCATGTCCTGGCGTTTGCGCGCGAGAACCAGGAATTCAGAATTGTTGCGGAGAAAATCGAAAAGGTCCTCCTTGCGGAACCTGACCGCGACCCAAAGACGCTCTACCGCTTCGGGGAAGGCAACGCAGTGATCGTCAAGGCGGGAAGGCACCCCAAAAAGCAAAGTCGGATAAAGTTCGACATGAGCCAGTCCATCATTGCCCAGCGTCGCGACCCTGAGATTTATCCGGAAATCACACGCTTGGCCGATGAATACGAACAAACCCGGCTCTACCGCGAATGGTCGTTCGGGCGCAACACCGTCTTTCGCGAACCACAACGGGCGGATCTCCGCAATGATCGGCTTGAAGAAGACTTTTCAAATCTGGGGTTGTTCCTGAATCGTCTCCGTCGCCACTCCAAGGCGAAGCGCGCGCTGCTGTCACAACTGCACAACCTGTATGAAGGTCTCACCGACTTCGACGTCAGTGTCGAAGGGGGCACCGTCCAGGTCTTCTTCACCGAAGGGGACTTCACGATTCCCGCCACGCGTCTCTCGGATGGCAGCCTGCGCTACCTCTGCCTCCTCGCCATCCTGTGCGACCCCGACCCGCCGCCGCTCATCGCGATCGAAGAGCCGGAACTCGGCCTGCACCCCGACCTGATGCCCAAGCTGGCCGACCTGCTCCGCGACGCGTCGCAGCGGTGCCAGTTGATCGTCACCACGCATTCCGACATCCTCGTCGACGCGCTGACCGAACAACCAAGCGCCGTGGTCGTCTGCGAGAAACACGAAGGTCAGACGACGATGCGCCGCCTCGATGCGGCCGAACTCGCGCCGTGGCTGGAGAAGTACCGCCTCGGCCAGCTCTGGACCCGCGGTGAAATCGGGGGGAACCGCTGGTGAGCGCGACGATCTATCTGGAAGGGGGCGGCGACTCCAAGGAGCTGCACAGCCGTTGCCGCGAGGGCTTCCGCAAACTGCTCGAGAACTGCGGCTTTACCGGCCGCCTGCCGAAACTCGTCGCCTGCGGCGGGCGGAACGGCGCGTTCGACAGCTTTGCCACCGCGCA
>CAZWGW010001012.1:0-2683 GCA_964633565.1 uncultured Planctomycetaceae bacterium | reverse complement strand
CGGCGGGAGTGATTGTTCGGTTTTGATGCGTTCCAGTTCGGCCCGGCACGCCTCCAGTGAGCCCCAGGCGTGACGCACGTCCGCCGGGTCGATCAACCGGTAGTGCCGGGTCAAAACGTTCTGCTGAATCCGCCATCCGCGAAAGAACAGCACGTCGCCCCAGAATTGGCGGCCGCCCAGCGTTTTCGTCTTCAGGTTCCACAGTGACTCGGCGCTGGTGGTATCCTCAGCCGCAGGCTCGCCGGCCGGTTCGTCTTCACCAGTCGCCACTGCATTGACTCCGCACAGGACCAGAAAGACTGCCAGGGACCGCCGGTAGCAGCGCATGAAAAACGACTCCATGCCGTAAGCCTCTTCCATGAAGCTCCTTGCCTCCTGACCGATTTGGCAGGACGACCAGGCCCATCCTATCAGGCGACGCCGGGACGACGGAATAACGGTTTTTTTCGCCGGGGACCTGGCTTTAGCCGGCCTCAGTGAGGCCGGAACGGGGGGCATCGAGCGCAATACCTGTCCCCGCGACCTCCCGGATGCAACTCGGCGGGTCGATTGAAATTTGGGCAGCGTTGCTCCAATCGGCGGGGTCACTGACCCCGGCTACAGACCGGGATTTCGCCGAATTACGCGTCAGCGACGCCATACCCGGCGGCGAGCACCTCGACGGGATGCAGCACCGGAATGTCGCTCCCGGCCGCCTTGAGCTGGGCCTGAATCTGCAGCGTGCAGCCGGCATTGCCGCAGATCACGGCCTCCGCCCCGGTCGCCAGGACGTTCTGCAACTTCCGCCGGCCCAGCCGGTCCGCCATTTCCCCCTCCAGCAGGTTGTAGCTGCCGGCCGCGCCGCAGCAGATGTCGGACTCCGCCAGCGGGACCAGTTGCAGCCCCGGCACAAGCTGCAGCAGTGATCGCGGCTGTTCCCGCACGCGCTGTGCGTGGGCGAGGTGGCAGGCGTCGTGGTACGTGGCCCGCAGTTTGACCTCCCGTCGTGGAGGCACGGCCCCCAGTTCCGCCAGGAACTCGGACACGTCGCGTACCTTGGACGTAAACCGGCGCAGGCGGTCGACCAGCGCCACATCGCCGGGACGCAGTTCATCGGCCACGTGTGCGTAGTCCTTGAGCATCGACCCGCAGCCGGCGACGTTGATGATGATTGCGTCAACGCTGTCGGGGTCGAAAGCCGTGCAATTCTGCTCGGCGAGGGCCAGAGCAGCCTGCCCCGAGCCGCTGTGATAGTGGATCGCTCCGCAACAGGCCTGGCCGCGCGGCACGACCACTTCACACCCGTTGGCCTGCAGCACACGCGCAGTAGCCCGGTTGACATGGTGGAACATCGCATCGGCCACGCACCCGGTGAAGAGCGCCACGCGGGCCCGCTGCGTCCCCTGGGCCGGCAGGATCGACGGAAGTTCGGCTCCCCGTGCGCGAAGGCGAGGCAGCAGCGCCTGCATCCGCCGTAGATTTTCGGGGAGCAGCCGGAACAGACCGAACTTGTCGGCCAGCCGATCAAGCCGCATCCACTGCAGCAGCCGCGCCGGCCACAACGCCCACCGCATTCGCCGCGGATAGGGGAACAAACCGTACAGGATCCACCGCTCGAACCAGCCGGGAGCGCGGTCACTCTGCTGCCTCGCGGCACGCTGCTGCATTTCAACACGAAACGGCTCGATCAGCCGCCCGTACTGCACGCCCGAGGGACAGGCGGTCTCACAGCTCCGGCAGTCGAGACACAGATCGAGGTGCCGGGCGACGGTCTCTGTCAGTTCCAGCCGGCCGTCGGTGACGGCACGCATAAGATAAATGCGACCGCGGGGGCTGTCGTTCTCGTTCCCGGTTTCGAGGTAAGTCGGACAGGCGGACGTACACAGGCCGCAGTGGACGCAATCGAGGAACCGGTCGTAGGGGATGGCCGCGCCGTACGGCTCTTCTGCGATTGCCGTTGGCGCACCCGGTTGCTCGGAATGAACGTGCTGGTCAGTGGTGGACATTCGGGATGCGATCCGCCGCTCGAGTCGATGTGCTGTTTCGATTGTATCCGCCGTGTCGTGCGTCGACGACGCCCGCCGTTTCAGCCATCTGCAGACCACAACCGCCCGGGATTCAGCAGACCGTGCGGATCCAGCGCCCCCTTGACTCGGCGCATCAGCCCCCAGTCCCCCCGCTCCCGCCCGAATACCGGTAACCGCGATTTCCAGGCGTGGTCGCAATGCAGGATGACGAGCGCGCCGGCATGCCGCTCCGCCAGTTCACGCAACGGTTGCACTTGCGCGGCGGCGGCCTCGGCCGTGGCGCAGCGGTCATTGAGGTGGCCGATGACGATCCCGTTTCCCGCATGGGCCTGTACGGCAATATCGGCCTCGCCCGCCGCCGACACAAATTCCAGCACCCGCGACGGCGGCAGCGTGGCCTGGAACGTGACCGGATCGTCGGACGTGGCCTGGTACTCGATCAACGCCGACCACAATTTGTCCGCGGCCTCCCCTTCGGCCGTCACGAGATTGTGCGGCCGGAATCCGGACAGTTCGTCGCGCAGCACCTGGTCCTGCCATGCGGCCTCGCGCTCCGTTCCCTCGAATGCCACGCACAGGACAGGTCGTTCGGCGGGCAGCGGCGCGTGCAACTCCGACTGGAGTTGCCATGCAGCCTTGGAGTTGAGCACTTCGAGCGCGACCGGCCGCGTCTGCGA
>CAZWGW010001011.1:0-2684 GCA_964633565.1 uncultured Planctomycetaceae bacterium | reverse complement strand
CTGACGGGTCGTTGACCGGGCCGGCCTCGCACAGCACGATGTGCGGCGGGAGCTGCGCGGCGAGCAGTTGGCCGTTGCGGCAGTAGATCACCGCCCGCTGCATGACGTGCTCCAGCTCCCGCACGTTCCCCGGCCAGGGATACGATACGAGTGCATCGAGAAACGCCTCGTCCACGCGCTCGATCCGGACGCCGTGCTGGTCCGCATATTTCTGGATGAACCGTCGCGCCAGCGGAATGATATCGACGCGTCGTTTCCGCAGCGGCGGCAGGTCGAACTTGAGCATGTTCAGCCGGTAGTACAGGTCCGGCCGGAACCGACCCTGCTCGACCAGCGGCTGCAGGTCGAGGTTGCTGGCGACGACGAGCCGGGCCTGCGATTTCAGCGTGCGGTTCGAGCCGACCGGCTCGAATTCGCCGGTCTCAATCACCCGCAGCAACTTGACCTGCTGCTCCGGGCCCAGCACGTCAATTTCATCCAGGAGGATCGTTCCGCGGCCGGCCGCGACGAACTTGCCGTCCTTGTCCGCGTGGGCGCTGGTGAACGCCCCCTTCACGTGCCCGAACAGTTCGCTTTCGATCAATTCGCGGGGCAGCGCGCCGCAGGCGACGTGAATGAAGGGCTCGTCGCGCCGCGGGGACGCGTCGTGGATCAGCCGCGACAGGTACGTCTTGCCGGCCCCCGTTTCGCCGATCAGCAGGATCGTGATGTCGTGCGAGGCGGCGACGGACAGGTCATCCAGCATGCGCCGCAACGAGGCGGAACTGGTTTCAAATTGTCCGGCGATTCCGTCAGGCGCGAGACCGGCGGCATGTGCGTTCGGACATGATTCCGCCCCGTCGAACCGCCGTACGACCGCGGCATCAGCGGCCGGCAGACGGATGCGGACCGCTTCGGCCACGGCGCTGGCGTCCGCCGCGCCCGCCACGCGACCCAGACCGTGGCACGCGATCCGCCGCTCAATCGGCTCCGGGCAGTTGCTCCCGGTGCACACCAGAATAGCCGGCGGATTCGCTTCCGCCTGGACCATTTCCAGGAATCGATCGGTCCCGTGGCCCCCGTCCACGACGCTTCGCGCATCGACAACGAGCACAACCGGCGGCTCGGCATAAACCTCGCGCAGACATTCCGGGTACGTCTCCACGCTGGTCAGTGATGCCACACCGGCCAGCTCGGCGCACAGGTTCGTGCTGAGCAGTGGATCCCGGGTGACCAGCAGGACATGTTGTTCCGTCATCAATGGCTCTCTCGTCTCCACAGGAAACATCGCGTCGGTCTGCGTCAGCGGTGAGCGGACCGGTTCGGATCGACTGCCCGTCACCCCGGATTGTCAACAAATCGGATGCCGGCCTGTCTCGTCCGATTGACAGCAGCGCTGCAACCCCAATCCGCGATGGACGATGCATTCATTGACGGCGTCGCTGCGGCGTGCAAAGCTTGAAACACCGTTGTCGATCGGCATCGTTGTCCCACCAGCGATGTTGCCGTTCTGCCACATAACACGCGGTGCACAACCGCCTGACTGGCCGCCGCCCGTTGGAAGTCCGCGCCTTTGCCGAACGCGTCCTGCTTTCACCCGCGCTGGAAGAGAAACTGCGCCCGGCGGAAGAACCGTTGAGCGACGCGATGCCCGGCCGTTCGCAGCGGTTGATCCGACCGGCACGTGCGGACAACCTGCAGTTCGGCGCGCGCCGCACCGCGCCCGCGCTCGCCCGCGGGGAGGCGTTGCGTGATCCGCTCAAACGGGGCATCGCCCATCACATCCTCGCCAATCACGAACTGCAGGCGCTCGAAGTCATGGCCTGGACCTTGTGCGCCTTTCCGGGCGCTCCCACCGAGTTCCGCCGCGGGATCGTCGACGTGATGGCCGACGAGCAGCGGCACACGCGGATGCACGTCGAACGCGCCCGGAGCCTCGGCGTCGAATTCGGCCAGTACCCTGTCAACAGCTACATCTGGGACAAGGCGATGTCGTTCCAGAACGAACTCGACTATCTTGCCGGCCTGCCGCTCGTGTTCGAGGGGCGCAATCTCGATCATACGCTGGAACTGGCCGCCGAGTTCGCAGCGGTGGGGGACGAACGGAGCGCGGCCCTGATGCGGATCATTCATCGCGATGAGATCGGGCACGTCCGGTTCGGCGTCGAGTGGCTGAGCCGACTGAAACCGCCGGAACTGTCCGACTGGGAGGCGTTCGTGACGCACCTGCACTGGCCGATCCGTCCGTCAAAGGCCCGCGGTGCGGTCTTTCAGCGCGCAGCGCGGGAGCAGGCCGGACTGTCGACGGAATTCATCGACCGGCTCGCAGCAGCCGGCGACGATGAACGCAGCCTGCAGGGAGGGTCCGCGTGACGTTCGACTTCCCCCCCTGGTTGAGCATCGAGCCGCAGGACCTGTCGCGCGGTCATCATGTCGGCATCACGGTCGTACCCGACATGCCGGCCCTGGCACAGCAGATGGCCGCCGATATGGCCGCCGTGATCCGCGCGGCCCGGGACGCGGGGCGCCATCCCACGCTGATCATCCCCGTCGGTCCGGTGGATCAGTTCCCCATTCTGGCGGAGCTGGTGAATCGCGAACGACTTTCGCTCGTCGATGCGGTCTTCATCAACATGGACGAGTACCTGACCGACGACGACCAGTGGCTGCCGCTCGAGCACCCGCTCAGTTTTCGCGGTTTCATG
>CAZWGW010001010.1:0-2689 GCA_964633565.1 uncultured Planctomycetaceae bacterium | reverse complement strand
CCCGGAGGCAAAGTCATCCGCGGCATCATCGATGCCACCGGCGTCAAGATCGACTGGGACGTCCAGGAGTGCGGCATCGAAGTGATCGAGAAGGAGGGCCGCGTGCCGCCGCGCGTCCTGGAGTCGATCAAATCGAACGGCATCGCCCTCAAGGGGCCGATCACCACCCCGATCGGCAAGGGCTTCCGCAGCGTCAACGTCTACCTGCGGCAGGAACTGAACCTGTATGCCTGCGTCCGCCCCTGCAAGACCTACAAGGGCGTGCGGTCGTACTTTGAGAACACCCACGTCGACCTGGTGCTCGTCCGCGAGAACACGGAAGACCTGTACGCCGGCGTCGAGTTCCAGGCGGGGCTCGACAAGACGGCGCAGCTCATCAAGACCATCAACGACTTCGCCACCGGTAAAAAGATCAACACCCGGCCAGACACGACCGGGGTGTCGATCAAGCCGATCTCCGTGGAGGGGACGCGACGGATCGTCGACTACGCGTTCGACTACGCCGTGAAGAACGGTCGCAAGTCGGTGACGTCCGTCTGCAAGGCAAACATCATGAAGTTCACCGACGGCCTGTGGTACGACGAGTCGCGGCGCGTGGCGCTGGCCTATGGGGCGAAATTCGAGTCCCCCGAACTCGCCCAGGGGGTGCAGCCCGACGCGGACCTCGTCGGCAATGTCCCCGAGGGGGGGAGCCGGCTGACGTACATCGAGCGGCTCGTGGACAACATGTGCATGCAGCTCGTTCAGAAGCCCGAGTTGTACGACGTGCTCGTGACGCAGAACCTGTACGGCGACATTCTCAGCGACCTGTGTGCCGGCCTGGTCGGCGGACTCGGCGTCGCCCCCGGCGCGAACATCGGCACCGAGGCGGCGATCTTCGAGGCGACGCACGGTTCGGCCCCCAAGTACAAGGGGCAGAACAAGGTCAACCCCACGGCGCTGATCCTCTCCGGCAAGCTGATGCTGGAGTACCTGGGTGAAAAGGCCGCCGCCGCGAAGCTGGAGCGGGCCGTTGCCGACGTGATCGCCGAGGGGAAGTCGGTCACCTACGACATGAAGGCGGACCGGAACGATCCGACGGCCGTGGGGACGCAGCAGATGGCGGAGGCGATTTGCCGGAGGATACAGAAGGTGGGATAATCAATGGCAGGTTCCACTGACCGAATCGTACGAGAGGCGACCGAAGAAGAGCGTCAGCGGCATGCCCAGGTGCGACGGGACATCGAAACCGAGTTCCCGCCGCTCAGGCCGCCGCGTGAACCGTCCGTGCGCAATCGCATAGCGGCCGCCGTCCGCAAGTCGCGCCTGGCTGCCGGTCTGACGCCTGAAGAGTTGGCCGCTCGAGCGGGCGTGGCGGATCCAACGACCATTCGAGATCTGGAAGGGGGCAGAGATGTGCAGTTGTCTCAGGTGGAGGCGGTGACAACAGCGCTTGGATTGACTCTCGAGATCGTGGCGGCAGCGGGGTAGTTGATCTCAGCGTCACGCGCGGCGATAAAACGGCAGCGGCACCACCGTCGCCCCCTCGCGCTTTCCGCGAATGTCGACGTCCAGTGCTGTCCCCTCGGCCGCCAGGGCTTTCGGTACATACCCCATCGCAATCGACGCCTCCAGCGTGGGCGAAAACGTCCCCGACGTCACCCGGCCGACTTCCGTCGCACCGGAGAAAATGCCGGCCCCTTCGCGCGCGATCCGCCGCCCCGCGAGTTTGAGCCCCACGCGTTGCTTGTCCAGCGCGTTGGCCTTTCGTTTCACCAGTGCCTCCTTGCCGATGAAGTCCGCCGCGTCCAGCTTCACGCCGAACCCCAGCCCCGCCGTCAGCGGGTCCATGCTCTCGTCCATCTCGTGCCCGTAAAGGGGCATCGCCGCTTCCAGCCGCAGCGTATCGCGACAGCCCAGGCCGCAGGGGACGAGGCCCACGCTCGCGCCGTCGGCCATCAGCCGGTCGCACAGCGGCGGCTCTTCGGCCGCGGGGAGCATGATCTCGAAGCCGTCTTCCCCCGTGTAGCCGGTGCGGCTGACGATCGACGTCTCGCCGTTCACGATCGTCTCGACGGCCGTGTAGTACTTCATGCCGGCCAGGTCGGTCTCCGTGATGGGCGCGAGGATCTCCAGCGCGCGCGGTCCCTGCAGCGCGACCATCGACCAGTCGAACGTCATATCTTCCACCAGCACGTCGAAGCCGCTCCTGTGCCGGTCGATCCAGCCGACGATCTTCTCGCGGTTGGAGGCGTTGACGACCAGCAGGTAGTACGAGTCGCAGCGGTAGACGAGCACGTCGTCGAGAATGCCGCCCGTCTCGTTGCACACGAGCGAATATCGCACCTGGCCGGGCTTGAGCGCGGCGACGTTGTTGGTCAGCAGGTGATCGAGGCAGCGGCAGGCGTCGGGACCGGTGAAGCGGATGCGGCCCATGTGGGCGATGTCGAACAGTCCCGCTGCCCGGCGGACGGCGTGGTGTTCCCCGGTGATCGACGTGTACTGGATGGGCATTTCCCAGCCGGCGAAGTCGACCATCCGGGCGCCGCGGGCGATGTGCCATTCGTGGAGAGGGGTTTTGAGCATGGGACAATCGGCGAGTTCTGCGAAGTGCTGGCGTCGAATACGTGCCAGGTGAGCATACCGCGCGGCGGGCGCAGCGGCATCCGTGGGGACACTCCGAATTGTCGGCGTGCGGGATGGATTCGCC
>CAZWGW010001009.1:0-2693 GCA_964633565.1 uncultured Planctomycetaceae bacterium | reverse complement strand
ACCAGTTCCCGGACAATGATCTCACTCGCGAAGCGGCCGCCCGTCTGAATGTGCCCCTCTATGACACGATCACCGGCGCCCTCACGCTTGGTGGCGACAAGCTGGCGGTGGACGGCGTGCTGCTGATCGGCGAGCACGGTGATTATCCGGAAAATGAGCTGGGGCAGCGGACGTACCCGCGGAAGCAGTTCTTCGATCAGATCGTCGCCGTGTACCGCAAGTCCGGCCGCGCGGTCCCCCTGTTCAACGACAAGCACCTCTCCTACCGCTGGGACTGGGCGAAGGAGATGTACGACACGTCGAAAGAACTGGGCTTCCCGATGATGGCCGGCAGTTCGGTGCCGCTGGCGCAACGCATCCCGCCCTTGGAACTGTCGCCCGGCGCGGAACTCGAGTGGGCCGTCTCCGTACATGGCGGAGGTGTCGAATCGTACGATTTCCACGGACTGGAGGTGCTGCAGTCGCTGTCGGAGTTCCGGCGAGGCGGCGAAACGGGTGTGTCGCGCGTGCAGTTCCTGGACGGGGACGCACTGCGAAAGGCCGCGGATGATGGCCGCTGGCCGTACGAATTGTTTCAGGCGGCGATGCGGGCGGAAGCCGAAAACCGGGACGATTCGCCACCGGAAGAGCGCGTGCTCGATCTCCAGCCGCGGCACGGGATATTGCTGAAGTACAAGGACGGTTTTCGGGGGGCCGTGATTCAGACCGGCAAGAGTGCCCAGCGCTGGAATTTCGCGTGCCGCGTGAAGGGGGAACGCGAGCCGCGCGTCACGACGTTCTATCCCGGCCCGTGGGGAAACCGCAACCTGTTTCGCGCGTTGTCGCACGCGATTCAGCATCTTTTCGTCACGGAGGAGCCCGCATACCCGGTCGAGCGCACGCTGCTGGTGAGCGGCATCCTTGATGCTTCGATGCACTCCCGTCACGACGGAGGCACAGTTCAGGAGACGCCGCACCTCGAATTCGGCTACAAGGCGCAAGACTTCTCCGCGATGCGCGAGACGGGGGCGTCGTGGAAGGTCATCACGAAAGAGACGCCGCGGCCGGAGAAGTTTGTGCCGGGGGATGTGGATACAGTCACCATCCCGTAATGCCGGCTGAAGCCGGCCGGCAGCGCGCGACTTTCGCGATTCCAGCGACACGATCAGACACGACAACCGGATCACAGCAGGAGACATCCATGTCTGCATTTCGGGCGATTCAGAATTCGGTCCTGGCAATCGCTCTATTACTGTTTGGGACAAAGGCATTCTCAGGTGACACGTCAATCATCGAAATTCTGAAGCGACCGATCCTCGACGCGAACCTCCCCTGGCACGAAGTCCAGGAATACTGCAAGTCGCGCGTCCCGCCGATCCCTGAGGCAAAGTCGGTCGCCGAGTGGGAACACTTCGCCGACGCCGCCCGGCAGGGGGCGCTCGACAAGGTCGTCTTCCGCGGCGCGGCAGCCGAGTGGCGTGCAATCCCGACCCGGATCGAGTGGCTCGACACGATCGAAGGCGGCCCGGAATACGTCATCAGGAAGCTGCGGTACGAGGCCGTACCGGGGATGTGGATTCCAGCCCTGCTGTACGAGCCGAAACAGCTCAACGGCAAGGTCCCGGTCGTGCTCAACGTCAACGGCCACGACGGCAGCGGGAAGGTCGCGGAATACAAACAGATCCGCTGCATCAACCAGGCCAAGCGGGGGATGCTGGCCCTTAACGTCGAGTGGATCAACATGGGGCAACTCCGCGGCGCGGACTTCAGCCACTACCGCATGAACCAGCTCGACCTGTGCGGCACAAGTGGACTCGCGCCGTTTTTTCTCTCCATGAGCCGCGGCCTCGATATTCTGCAGCAGCACGAGCACGCCGACCCGGAGCGCGTCGCCGTGGCGGGCCTGTCCGGCGGGGGATGGCAGACGATCGTCATCAGCGCGCTCGACACGCGCGTGACACTCTGCGACCCGGTGGCCGGCTGTTCGAGTTTCATCACGCGTTCGGGCGTGACTTCGGACCTGGGCGATTCCGAACAGACGCCGTGCGATCTGGCGACTGTCGCCGATTATTCCGTGCTGACGGCGATTCGCGCTCCGCGGCCGATGCTGCTCACATTCAACGATCGCGACAACTGCTGTTTTGCGGCCGGCCACGCGCTGCCGCCGCTACTGGATGCGGCCCGGCCGGTCTATCGCCTGTACGGCAAGCCGGAGAACCTCGTGGCCCACATCAACCATGCACCAGGGACGCACAATTTCGATCAGGACAACCGGGAGGCGCTGTACCGCATGTTCGGAGAGCACTTCTACGCCGGCCAGGAGTTCCAGGCGCAAGAGGTCGAATGCGCGGCGGAGGTGAAGACGAAGGAGCAGTTGGAAGTGACTCTCCAGCAGCCGAACGCCGGGTTCAATACGCTGGCCCGCGGACTGCTCAACGACCTGCCGCGGCACGATGCAGGCGCAACCCCGGAACAGCAGCGGCAACGCCTGGCGCAGATTGTCCATTCGCACCACCTGTCGGTATCACAGGCGGAACTGGCATCGGCCGAGTTGTCAGGTGACGTGCAGGTGAATTCCTGGCGTCTGCGGATCGGCGACGCATGGACCGTGCCCGGCGTCGAGTTTGTCCCGCCGAACGCCGCCGGGGCGGCAGTCGTCGTGGCCGACGGCGGCCGCGCCATGGCAGACCAGCAGATCCAGACGCTCCTTCAGG
>CAZWGW010001008.1:0-2699 GCA_964633565.1 uncultured Planctomycetaceae bacterium | reverse complement strand
CCCACGTTCGGGCTCGCCATCGACGACTCGCGCGGGCGGCGGGTGTTGTGGATTCATTCCCGCTGGCAACACCCCGGGTTTCCCGCGATTCAGGGCCGGGGCATCGTGGACTGCCGGATCTCGACCCTGCGGCTGCTGCCCGACACGTACAGTGTCACGGTCAGTTGCTGTGAAGGGGACACCGGACTGGATGTCGTGCCGAACGCCCGAACGCTGCAGGTTGCCGAGGCGGACCTGTTCGGCACGGGCAAGCTTCCACCGGCTCGAGTCTGCGCCACGTATACGGAGGCGTCCTGGAGCCTGGCCCATCACCTTGACGG
Organism: uncultured Planctomycetaceae bacterium; assembly: GCA_964633565.1. Classification (GTDB taxonomy): domain Bacteria; phylum Planctomycetota; class Planctomycetia; order Planctomycetales; family Planctomycetaceae; genus CAZWGW01. Next base: position 2,379 of record CAZWGW010001008.1, on the reverse strand, counting down.
GACCACGCACTGATGGCCCGCATCGGCATTTTCGGCTACTATCGATCCAGCAATTTCGGCGACGACCTGATGGCGCTCATGCTGGCGCGCCGGGTCGCGCAAGGGGGGCACGAACCGATCCTGCTGGGCGCTGGCAGTGCGCTGGCGGCAGCGGCCTCGGCGGCGTCTGTCGAATCGCCGCACGAACTGGCGCTGGCGAGCGACGTCCTGTTGCTGGGGGGAGGCGCCTGGCTGAGCGATTTCGACGCCGCGCGGGCCAGTCCCGAGCAACGTCGGGCCGACGAGGATTGCCTGCAACTCGCAGCGCTCGCACGAGAGCGGGAAATCCCGTGCCTGGCCGTGTCCATCGGGGGCAATTCGACGGGGAACAGCCGCGGAGTACGGACCGGCTGCATGTCGTTCCTGCTCTCCCGCCATCTGGCGGGGTTGACCACTCGTCTCCGGAGCGACATGACGTTTGTCCGGAACACACTGTCCGCAGTGCACGGCGTGTTGCCGGAAACCGCCACCTTTCCCGACGTGGTGCTGGCGTTGCGCGAGGTGCTGCCGGAGGAAGCGGGCAACGCGGCTGCGGAGCGTGATCCGCACGTCTTTACGGTGGCGGTGAACGTGGGAGGGGGGCGGAATGCCAAATGGCTGGTCCGGGGGCTGCATTACTGGTTTGGCCGCAGCAGGACCGTGCGGTGTGTTTACACGCATAACAATCCGTCCGAGCGGGACAGCTTCCTGGCTCGCTATCCGCTGACGCGCGGGGACGAGCATGTTGCCTGCAAATCACCGCTGCCGCTGTTGACGCACCTCGCCCGGTGCGACCTTGTGATCGCCTACAAGCTGCATCTGGGCCTGGCGGCGCTGGCGCTGGGAGTGCCGTTCGCGGCCTTCACGCCGGTCAGCAAGGCGTGCCTGGCACTGGCCGAACTGGGATGGCAGGGACTATCGCGGACGACCAGCCCGCGCGGCCTGCCGGGGCTGTTCCGGGAACTCCGCGCGGCGGCAGTGGGACGGTCGCAAAGGCTGCTGGAGTTGCCTCGCGGCTTGCGCGACGTACAGCGATCGGCGGCGGGCCATTTCCACTGGCTCCGTGAGCGACTTGATGTGCTGTTCCCGGATGGGCGGCGCGCGGGCGGGGACGCGGTGGCCTGCGACGCGCTCGTTGACAGCCAGCGGACGTGATGACGCCGTCCAAACCATCCCGGCTGCGTCGGTGAGGAATCGACGGCCGCGCGTGGCCTGCTCCGCGGATCTTCATCCGCGGCAGCGCGCCACTCCCCTAAAACCGCCCGTAAATCTCCTTCGTCCACCCCTCATGCAGCCCCGGCAGCGGCCGCGTGCCGGCGAGGTGGCCGAGGATTGCCGAGATCGGGTACAGCAGCACCGCCGTCACGGTCATCCAACCCGGGTGCGGAATGGCAAACAGATTGAACAGTCCGAGCAGCATCAGGATGCCGCCGACAATGGCGCAGTGGATGCGAGGACAGCAGGGGGCCATGTTTGAAGCGAGCGCCGTGCCGGCAAACGCGCCCAGGCCGAACGCGGCCAACACGGAGACGAAGTGGCCCGGCGCGAGCTGGTCGAGGTGGGCCCTGATCGACTCCATGTTCTGCAGGTCCATGCCGGCCGGGGGCGGGAAAAGCCAGTGGCCGAGCGCCTCGACGAGACCCGTCGTCACCATGCCCAGCAGCAGGCTGCTGGCGATCAGGATCACACTCCAGAAGATCTTTTTGGGCGTTACGTTCATGCCAGGTCACACGGGGAAGAGTTCAGTGGGCCGGGAAAGGCCGCTTTTTATCGCTGGCCAAACGGGGCTGCAAGCGGAGTCAGTCGCTTTGTTGTGAAGAATGCCGGGCCGCCTCCTCCCGGATCGCCTCCAGGTTTTCGGCTATGCGGAAAATGACGATGGCCCCTTCGCACGAGACCCGTACGAACAGGACCCCCACAAAGACGGCCAGCAGGCGGCCCGCCAGCAGACCAAGGTTCCACACAACCTGCTGGCCGACGCGGGGTGCATCGACGGCCGCCGGCTGCGGCGACCAGGCGCGCGACGCGGTCAGGCCGATATCGACGACGGCCACGGCGATGCCGGCCACGACCGCCAGGACCCAGATCGCCCGGATGAACTGCGGCGTCAGATATCGCTGGAACTGGAGGTCGATCGTCCAGGCCCATTTGTCCGCAGTGGTCCTCGGCCGCGCCGTGCGTGCCGACGGCGTGCGGTGCGGCCGGGAGACAAGGTCGTCCGTCAGGTCGTCGAACGGGGCCAACGGCGTGGAGGGGCTGAACGCCGAACCGGGGTCCGGCTCCTCAAAGGGCGCCGGCGCGGCTGCGGACTGGCAGGCGGGGCAGAGCGCGAGGGCGACACCTTCCCTGACCGCAAAGCGC
>CAZWGW010001007.1:0-2702 GCA_964633565.1 uncultured Planctomycetaceae bacterium | reverse complement strand
CGTACGCGATCCGGAGGAAGGACTGGTTTTGACGTGCCTGCTGCTGCGGGTCATCGGCCGACGCAACCGGGCTGAGGTGGATCCGACGCGCGACATGACGCCCAGGGCTATTGTCGCAGCGCTGGGACGGCTCGAATCGTCGGGGGTCGCGGTTGCGAGTCAGTTCCTGATCGTCATTCCGTGGCGGTCTCCGATGAAGAAACCCGGTTCACCGCGCCGGGGGGCGATCGGCCGGGCAATCCGACACGTCAATCGCAGTTATCCCGAAAAAAGGCGGCGATGTCCTCTGTCTGGATCTCGCCGCGCGCTACGGAAAACACCAGATTCTCGAGTTCGGTTGTGTCGGCGTCCAACTCGTATCCGTTGAGTGAGAGAAACACGATCGCGGCCGGTGGCTCGAAGTGGATTATCCTGACGCGACCAACTGCATGTCGTTGCGGAGCGATTCAAGTTGCTTTTTGGCGATGAATGCGACGCGGTCCGCCTTGAGCATCATCGAGCACCAGTTGGCGATCTGGTCCGCGGGCATGTTGCATTTCTTGAGGGCGTTGATGACCACTTTCAAGCACTCTTCGATGTCGGCGCTCATCAGCCCTTCGTCGCTCATTTCGACCTGCTCGCTGCCGTCCCGCATCAGTTCCAGCGAGAGGTCCATTGCGGGCCGCAACTCACCCGAATCGACAAGCCGGCCGAAGTTCCGTTTGATTTCATCGTAGGCGTCGTAGTCGTACTTGAAATTGCGGTTGACTTCCCGCTCGTCGTAATACGTGGCGTCGCCAATCGCCAGACTCGTGGCATTGACGAGCGCGTCGGGTGTGGTGGGAGCCGCATCAAACCGGGCGGCAACCTGGCGGAACATCCGCGTGTCCGCGCGCGCCAAGTCCAGCAGGAAGTTGGCCAGTTCCAACTTGGTTCGCTGCATGAGGGCCTTGCGAAGTTCGCCGGCACGGTCCGGCGATCTTTTGGCTATGGCCGTCTTGCGTGAACTGCGTTTGGGCATGGCATCAAACCTGTTGGTGTTACGCGGCGACGCGACGTGCCGCCTTGCGGAGCGAGCACGAGACACAGGCCAGTGCCAGATTTTCCAGCTTCGTCGCCCCACCGTCCACGACTGGTACGACGTGGTCGATATGGAACTCGGCGCGTCGCAGGCGGGCGCTGATGCGTGCCATCACTTGCGCTCGCGCCGGGCCCGTTCTGCGCGGAGCTTGAGCAGCGAGAGGGCCTCGGCGAGGTCGACCAGCCCCTCGGCCTCGGCCCGTTCGTCATACGAGAGCGCGACGCCGGCATCCTGCTGATCGAGCAACTGGTGCAGACGCCGGTCGAGCGCGGCCGGCAGACGGAAACGCTGCAGGTCCTCGCGCAATTCGAGTTCCACGGTGACGGCCTGTGGCATGAACCATTCTCCCAACCGAATATCGGCACCGACCGGTGTCATCATACCGACTCGGCGCGACGATTCGGAAGACTGGTCGCCGCGCGTCCGTGGCCCGGGGTGGCGTGGTGCGCGGACTCGACGTCGCCGAATTCGCGTAGAATTCGGGCGGTGAATGTGCCAGCGACGCCCGAATTCTCGGCCTGTGCCTCGTGCGCTCGCGACGGCGCGAGCACAGCGGCGACAACGGCGGGGCGGGGGGCGGACGCCCGCAGCGGACGCGTCAACACCGCACCCCGCGTGGCCGGGGCCCGGCGGCGGAGTGGGACGCCCGCACGCCGCGGGGCGATCGGCCGGGCACGGCGCGTGGGCAACTGCGCCGGGAGACGGCGGATGAGCGTGGCCACGCAGTCCGCGGCTCGGGCGGTTGGTTGGAGATAATCGGCTGGTCGGCGACCACAGGCACGCGGCGTCCCCGATTCTGTCTGTTGCACGGTCCCCGGAAGCAGTAAAATTCGGGCATGATGAGCACGACAGAAGTCATTGACGGCCTGCTGAAGCCGGACGGCACGGTGGAGCTTGCGCGCAAAGCCACCCTCCCCGCGGGGCGCGTTCGCGTGACGGTGGAGGCAGTGCCGACAACCGCCAGGCAGGACGTGTGGACGCTGCTGGACGCGATTCAGGATGAGCGTCGCGCTCTGGGAGTGCAGCCCAGGACACGGGGCGAAATCGACGCGCAGATTCGCGCGCTGCGTGACGAGTGGGACGAGGGGACGACAAACAGCGGAGCGAACGGCGATCAGGTCCAGTGACGTGGGATGCTGACGTGCGGGTCTATTTCGACAGCAACATTGTGGTGTACCTGATCGAGCAGCCTCCGGACTTCGGGCCGCGGGCCAGTGCTCGAATCGCCGATCTGCGGACGGCCGGCGATGAGATCGTCGTCAGCGATCTGACCCGGCTGGAATGCCGCCACTTCCCGCTCGGCACGGGGGACGCCGTCACGCTCGGGCACTTCGACGCATTCTTCGGCCAGTCAACGGTTGAGGTGGTGACGCTCAGCACCACGGTTTGTGATCGCGCCACGGAGATTCGCGCCCACCAGCGCGTCAGGACGCCGGACGCCTTGCACCTGGCGGCCGCGATCGAGTCGGGGTGCCAGTTGTTTCTGACGAACGATCTGCGCCTGGCGGGATTCACGGGCATGGCGGTCGAGGCGCTCCCCTGAGTGCCCGTGTGTGCGGTCGCTGGTTGAGCAGCGACGCCCGAATTTCTGGCCTGTGCCTGGCGAATTCGGCTACACCCCGCGGGGGCGCGGCCCGGCGGC
>CAZWGW010001006.1:0-2705 GCA_964633565.1 uncultured Planctomycetaceae bacterium | reverse complement strand
GCACGTACGAGTTCGACCCATCGGAGCTCGCGCCGGGGATCAACAAGCAGTTGCTCCACGACGCCCTGGTCATGTACCAGGCAAATCGACGCCAGGGCACATCGGCGTCAAAGTCCCGCGGCATGGTGAAGGGCAGCTCCAAAAAGCTCTACCGCCAGAAGGGGACGGGGCGGGCGCGGGCGGGAAACCGTCGGACCCCGGTGCGTCGCGGCGGCGGGCATGCCTTTGCCAAGGTCCCGCGAGACTGGGGCTACCAGATGCCGAAGAAAGCCGTCCGCCTCGCGACGCGGATGGCGCTGCTGAGCAAGTTCCAGGATGGCGAGGCGGTCGTCGTCGACGGACTGTCGGTGAACGAACCCAAGACCCGGGTCGTGGCCGAAATGCTGAAGTCGCTGGGGCTCGGTCGGCAGTCCTGTCTGCTGGCGATCTCCGGCTACGACGCCAACGTGTGGCGCTCGGCGCGGAATATCGCGCGGTTGAAGGTCTCACCTGCCGGGGAACTGAACGCATACGACCTGCTGTGCCAGAAGCGCCTGCTGATCACCCGGGACGCAATGGATCGGCTGCGAAAACAGGAGTCAACGTGATGTCCTCTCCCGTTGGAAGCGGATTGGCCCTGGAACCGAACCAGGTGGTGTATCGCCCCCTGGTGACGGAAAAGGGGACACACCAGTCGGAACGATTCAACGCATACCCGTTTGAGGTGAATCCGCGCGCGACCAAAGACGAAATCAAGCAGGCGGTGGAGGCCCTGTGGGATGTCCGGGTCATCGGCATCCGCACGCAGAACCGGAAAGGGAAGCCCCGTCGCCACAAGATGAAACTGGGGTACACGCGCGACTGGAAGAAGGCGATCGTCGAACTCCATCCGGAGGACCGCATTGCGTTCTTTTAGGATTCGTCGGTCGCCCGTGGTCAGTCGTCAGTCGCCACGGCTTCAGTGACTCAGCGGACCACGGATAACGGACCACACAATCATGGGACTTCGATTTTACAAACCGGTGACCGCAGGCCGCCGCGGCGCGTCCGTGAGCGATTTTGCCGAGATCACCGACCGCAGCAAACGGCGGGAGAAAGGCCTGACGGTCCGGCTCAAGAAGAAGAGCGGCCGCAATTTTCAGGGGAAGATTACCTCGCGGCACCGCGGGGGCGGTTACAAAACCCAGTACCGGATCATCGATTTCAAACGGAACGACAAGGATGGGATTCCGGCGAAAGTGGCTTTTGTGGAATACGATCCCAATCGCTCGGCGCGGATCGCTCTGCTGCACTATGCGGACGGAGAGAAGCGCTACATACTCGCACCGAACGGAGTCACCGCCGGTCAGACCCTGCTGAGTGGCGATGACATCGAACCGACGGTCGGCAATTGCCTGCCGCTGGCAAAAATTCCGCCCGGCACACAGATCCATAACATCGAGATGCAGCCGGGCGCCGGGGGGCAGTTGTGCCGCAGCGCCGGCGCGGCGGCGACGATGAACGCCCGCGATCAGCAGTGGGCGCAGATCACGCTCCCGTCGGGCGAAATCCGGCGACTCCACTGCCTGTGCCGCGCCACCATCGGACAACTGGGAAACCTGGACCACCAGAACGTCAATCTGGGAAAAGCCGGCCGCAAGCGATGGATGGGACGGCGACCGCACGTTCGCGGCGTCGCGATGAACCCGATCGCGCATCCGATGGGAGGGGGCGAGGGCCGGACCTCGGGGGGGAGGCATCCCTGCAGCCCCACCGCAAAGCTGGCCAAAGGCGGCAAGACCCGCAAACGGCGAAAACCGTCGTCAAAGGCCATCGTCCGTCGGCGGTGGTCGCGTCGACATGGGCAATTGAAGATCTGATGGTGTTGCAGAAGGTGCGTTTCCGCTCGCCGGGAACGCTCGTGAACTTGCCGCAGTCGCATGTTGAGATGTGAAGGTTGAGAAATGGGACGTTCGCTCAAAAAGGGTCCGTACGTCGACGGGAACCTGTTGAAAAAGATTGCCCGGCTTGATTCGGCCGGGCGCAAGGAGCCGATCAAGACCTGGGCGCGGCGTTCCACAATTTCGCCGGAGTTCATCGGGCACACGATCCTGGTGCACAACGGTCGGCACCACGTCAACGTGTACATCACCGAGGAAATGGTCGGACACAAGTTGGGAGAATTCGCGCCGACGCGAACGTTTCGCGGTCACGGCTCGAAGGGATCCCGGTAGCAGGGAGATTGGCCGGCGCGGCACGGGCTGCGTGCGGGGTTTCCCCGGAATTGGCAGGTAAGGACGGCGGTTATGGCCCTGATTCGAGCGTCACACCGATTCGCACGGATATCGGCGACAAAGGTCCGTCCGTTCGCCGACCTGATCCGCGGCAAATCGGTACAGGACGGGATCAACGCGTTGCGTTACCAGCCGAACCGCGGCGCGCGGTTCCTGGAGCAGGTGCTCAAAAGCGCCGCCGCGAATGCGGAAGACCGCGGCGCCCGCAATGTCGAGCGGCTCACCATCAAGGACGCGCGCGTCGACGGCGGACCCATGTTCAAACGCATCCGGCCGAGGGCCAGAGGGATGGCATTTCTCATCCGCCGCCGGTTTTCGCACATTCACGTGGCCATTGACGTCCCCGAGGCAGGGTAAGCCGCTCTACTGGAGTAACTGACACTTATGGGTCAGATGACTCGTCCTAACGGATTCCGGGTTGGCATCGTCGAAGACTGGCGCAGCCGCTGGTAC
>CAZWGW010001005.1:0-2711 GCA_964633565.1 uncultured Planctomycetaceae bacterium | reverse complement strand
CCTGCGGCGCGGCTGATCGGACTCACGGGGGACCCCCGCGCGTTGCCGCCGCTCATGGACCTGCTCAACGACGACTCCCAGTGGCTTGTCCGAATGTGGGCGGCCAAGGCGCTGGGCGACCTGGGCCGGCCCGATGCCGTGCCGCCGCTGACACGCGCGCTGCAACGCGACGAGAAGGACCGGGTCCGTGCCGCCGCGGCGGAGGCCATCGGCAAACTGCGTCCAACCAACGCCGAAGTTCTGTTACGCGCCGCCTGCGAAACGGATCCGGACGGCGGCGTACGCAAGCTCGCGGCCGAGGCGTTGCAGGCGCTGGGTCTGGCCGGCTTTGGTGAAGAGCCGGACCCGTTTGCCGGCGATGACTGAGCGGCCGCGGCCGCACGCTCACTTTGTCGGGCGGTACCGCCAATCAGCGATGATTTGTTGTCGGGCGGCATAGTGCTGCCGCATCGTCGCGTCGACGACACAGCGGAATCCATTGTGAAAACTGCTCGATGTGACCTCGCCCCGCATGCGGGCGGCACAGCGATACCCGGTGCAACTGTTCGTGTTGCACAGGAACGATCCTCCCCGCTGCACCCGCTTCACAATCCCCGGTTCCTGGGGATCCAGGCTGCTGTCGGGACCTTTCGGGTTCTTGCGAGGGCTCTGCGCGTAGTAGTCCGGTCGATAAAAGTCGCTGCACCACTGCCAGATGTTCCCCGCCATGTCGTACAGACCGTAGCCGTTCGGCGCAAAGGACTTCACCGGAGAAGTCGTCTCAAACCCGTCCAGGTTCAGCCGCTCGGTCGGGAAGGTCCCCTGCCAGAAGTTGCACTGGTAGTTGCCGTCTGGAACCAGCTCGTCACCCCAGGCGTATTTTGTCTCGCGCCCACCGCGCGCGGCATACTCAAACTCGGCTTCCGTCGGAAGGCGTTTGCCCGCCCACTCGCAGTACGCGACGGCGTCGTGCCAGTTGACGTGTACCACGGGATGGTCGAGCCGGCCGTTAATCGATGACTCGGGCCCATCAGGGTGCCGCCAGTTGGCTCCCTGCACCACCTGCCAGACCTGGTACTCCCAGTTCGGGACGCCGGTCACAAGTTGCCGCCGATTGAACTCGCAGTTGAAACACATTGAGCCGGCAACGAGGTCTTTTTCGGCGATCAGGTCGACGTCCACTCCGGACTCGGCGAAGTCTTCGCGCGTCGGCGTCCTTTCGGCAAATGTGACGTAGCCCGTCATTTCAACGAATTCCTGGTACTGCCGGTTCGTAACCGGGGCTTCATCCATCCAGAACCCGTCCAGTCTGACCTCGTGGGCCGGAAACTCATCGGGTTTAAGGTGATCTGGATTCGTCGGGTCGGCCGGTTCTTCGGACCCCATGACGAACGCGCCGCCGGGAATCCAGACCATGCCGGAGGGTGTCGGTCCGGGCTCGCGGATGATGAGTGACGGCGGCCTGGCCGGGAGCGTCACAACGGCGACGATCAGTAACAGCATGGCCAGCAGAGCGGCTCCGGACAACGCGAGTTTTCTGGGTGTCATCGACGCACTCCTGCCACGTCCGCGGCATGGCCGGCCGCTGCCTGATTCAGACTATCCAATGTACTCAAGGAGTTCCAACGGGCGGACATCAGTGATGCAGCGGGGCGATCAGGGAGATTCGATCAGCAACACCGTTAGCGACCGGGCGCCGTGCGCCCCGATGACGAGTGCCTGCTCAATGTCGGCCGTCTTGGAAGGTCCCGACACGAACGCGCCAAACGGCGTCCGGCCGATCACCGCACGTTCGTAGGCTTCGTGGAGGTTGTGGAGCATATTCCGCGCGAAGACGACAATGGCCAGATGTTGCGGGAGGAAAAACAGCACGCGGTGGGCCAGGTCGTCGTCCGTCACCCACACGGCGCCGTTCTCGGCGACGGCGAATTCGGCCCCCAGCACGGCGAACCCTACATCCTCCAGTTCGTGCGGATCGGAAATGGAAGCGAGATCGAAGTTCGAACTGCCGATTCCCGGCACCAGCGAGCAGCGTTTCTTCGCCGTGGCGTACTCGGGAATCGCTTCGAGGCGCGCGGCCGCGGATGCGGCGTCGACGACGGCGACGCATCGTCCTCCCACGGAAGCCAGCGACTCGGCAAATTGCCGGCACGGATCGGAATAACGAATCCAGGGACCATCACGTCCCGGCAGCGCGACTACTGCGGCCGAATGGCGGCGAACCTGGGCGAGAATATCTTCACACGCCGACATGATTGCAGATTGCAGAATGCAAACTGCAAATTCTCAATTTGCATTCTGCAATTTGCAATCCTTTACCCCCCGATGAGGTACATGGGCCGCTCCGGCTGCACGAACCGGGACGTATTGATCTCGTGTCCTTCCCACTTGGCCGCGATGCAGTCGTGAACCGCCTCGGCGATTTCGTCGTCGCCGGCTTCACTGCGCAGCAGACCGCGGATGTCGGTCTCCCCAAGGCTGAACAGACAGTTCCGCAGTTTGCCGTCCGCCGTCAGCCGGAACCGGTTGCAACTCGCACAGAACGGCTGGCTGACCGACGCGATGAACCCGATTCGGCCGACGCCGTCCTCGAACACAAAGTCCGTCGCCGGCGCGTGGGGGTTCTGGTCGTCACACGGGATGAGCGGCATGATTTCCCGCGACAGCGTATCGATGATCTCGCGGGCAAACAGCACCTTGTCACGCTCCCACGCGTTGTCGGCGTCGAGCGG
>CAZWGW010001004.1:0-2712 GCA_964633565.1 uncultured Planctomycetaceae bacterium | reverse complement strand
GGCGCTCAGCAGGTAGTCGCTCACGAGAAGTTTGTTGACGTCATTGACATGATCCGCCGCCGCAGCGCCATTCGGATCGCTGGGATCGTGTTCCGTGGCTGGTTCTTTTCCGCCGTCGACCGATCCCGTGGACGAATCACCGAACCTTGATTGCAGTGCCTCCAGCGCCTCCGTGAGCTTGTCGATCGCGGTCTGCTGACGTTGCAGCATCTCCGCCAGTTCCTGCAGTGTCGCCTCCGCGTCACGCATTTCGGCGACGGGCGTCTGGCGCTGCTGCTTCAACTCGGAGTAGTACTTCAGAACGTCCTTCGCGTATTCCGATTCACTCGCATTGCGCTTTGCGGCGTCGGCCTGTCGGGCCGCCTCGGCCTCCTGTCGCGCGATGTCTGCCTCCAGCGCCTGCAGCTCCATTCGCAACTGCTCGGCCCGCATGCGGCGGTCATCCAGCGAATTGGCTTCGGACAGACCGCCGGTAGCGCTCGGTTGGGAGCGTGGCAGAAGCATGTCCGATTGCGGCCGGTAACATTCCGGGCAGACGGGCGTGCGGCCATGCTTCCAGCCGCGAAGGACATGATCCGTCAGTTCACCGTGTGTATCGACGTGGCAGGCCAGGCACTGCTTCCAGGTCAGTCGTTCACCAGAACTCGCGGCCCGGCCCTCCGCGCGGTCCGCATAGGTGCTGCTCGCCTGTGCCGACTTCGCCCAATGGACTTCGCCGGTGGCGAGGTCCAACAGCCCGACGGCGTCAATTTCGTTCCACCCGGGGACGGCGGGTGAGTTGAGGTACAGCCGGACGTTGCCCGTTTTCCAGATCACGTTGACGGGGATGACTGATACCCCTCTGCCGTCGACCGGGCGGACCGGATCGGTCCCTTCCCAGACGATTGTTTCGTAGCCGCTCTCGTTGTAGACGCCGAGCTTGTGGATCGCCCCGGGATTGAAGGACTCATAGACGAGGACGGCGGCGGCGTGTATGGGCTTGTCGAAGGTGAGAAGCAGCCGCTCCTCCTGGCCGTCTTCCGTCAGCGAGGCCCAGGCGTTGCCGTTGTCGCCCGCTTCGGAGACGTTGGGCGCTCCGGTCGCCTGCTCCGGCGAGAAGGGCCGCGGGCGGTCCACGTCGATGAATTCCGTCACGTACAGGTCGGCAGCTCCGTCGAGATCAAAGTCGCTGAATACGGCGCGCCTGTTCGACCATAGCTCATTCGTGCCGGAGTCCGAACCAACATCGTCGCGCAACGTTTTGTCTGTCCGCTCTCCCTCCCTGGCCGGACTGTCTGCTTCCTGTGCGAGCGCGGGTTGTCCGCGGACCAGGCTCACGACGACGAGACAGCCAACCCCCGCAACGACCAGCATCACTCCGGACCAGACAAATGTTCTCAACGAGAGTCCCATGGCTTGTTGCTCCACATTGAGGATATGACGGATGCGCGACACAAGCTGATGATTGGCCATCGCGGCCGCGGCGTAGCGGGGTGCCAGTTCCGGCAGTGCGAGCGACGCCAGCGTCTCGGCGTAGGCCTGCGGATCGCGTCCGTGAGCGAGAACCAGCGCGTCGCAGCAGTGTTCCCGTTCAAGACGCACCCAGCGCGAGGCCCACCACACGGCCGGGTGATAGAACAGCAGCGCTTCGATCACGCGCTGCAGCAGATTGACGAGGTTGTCCCAGCGCCGCACGTGGGCCAGTTCGTGCAGCAGGATCATTTCGAGCTGGTCGGGTGAAAGTCCGCTGAGCACTGACGGCGGCAGCAGGATCATGGGCCGCACAATCCCCACGACGAGCGGCGACGTCACCTGTTCGGTCGCGGCCAGCAGCACGCGCTGGCCGACGTGCAGCGTGGATTGCAGCCGCACCAGAACGTCGAGCACGGCGCGGTCGACGACGGGCCGGCTGCGCAGCCGCAGGCGGAACGTGCCGGCGACGCCGGTGGCGAACATCAGCGCCACGAGCGGCGTCCCCAGGCACCATGCCCAGGGGAGCAGTGCCGCGCCGCGCTCGATCGCCGGCGCGACCGCCTGGGACCAGGAGTTGGTCGGGACGGCGTCCGGCAGCGACCCGGACGCTTGAAGCGTCCGGGTCGCCGGGCTGCTGATGCTCGGGCCATGCAATGGAGACACAGCGGCCGCGAACGGTGGCTGGGCAACTGTCGCGAATGCGGGAGGTGATTCAATCAACCCGCCAAGCGTGCCGATCCGGACGAACAGTGCCACAGCCAATCCCGTCAGACAGCCCAGCCATGCGAGAGACCAGGCGTAGCGCGCTTGAGGCGAAAAACGCTCCAGGGCACGCCTCGTGACCACGGCGACCAGCCAGGCCAGACTGCCGAGCCAGAGGAAGTGCAGCATCGTCCAACCGGCCACGGTCCAGCAGCGTGCGGCAAACAGGAGGGTGGAGTTCATGGACGTTCTCCCTGATCGGAAGAGGTGCGGGACTTGCGGGCCGAGGCCAGCAGGGCGGCGATCTCGCGGCGGTCGGCGTCGGAGAGCTGTTCGTGTTCGAGCAGATGAGCGACGAGCTGGTGCGCTGAGCCGTCGAAGACGCGGTCGAGCAGCCGGCGGACCATGCCTTGCGCTGCGGCATCGCGGGAGACGCGGGCGGTCCAGAGGTAGTTCCGCTTCCCTTTCTTCCGCGAGACGAGCCGCTTGCCGAGCATCAGCGTGAGCATCGTGGCGACGGTGGTGAGCGCCACCTTGCGCTGCTGATTCAGCTCGGCA
>CAZWGW010001003.1:0-2720 GCA_964633565.1 uncultured Planctomycetaceae bacterium | reverse complement strand
AAGGCAGCGTCGTCGATGACGGAATCGCGGCGATGAACGCGAATGGCTCCAATGAGCAGGTCGTGATCGCCAACTCAGAATTCAATGCCTGGAACCTGGCACGGCCGGGCGTGAGCAATTCGCAGCTCAACACCTTTTATGTCTTCTCCTGTTGGCTGGGGAACGGCGCCATGGTCGTCTCCGGCGACGCTTACTACGCGCCGGAGTTCTTCGGCGAAACCGATTCCAGTTGGGCCAACAGCGGCGCGCGGCTGTTTGTTGTGGACGCTGTGAGCATTACTCCATTGACGGAGGTGAAGGTGCAGAACGGAGGCTCCTGGGCCGACATCGATCCCCACTGGTCACCCGCCCTGAACAAGATTGTGTTCATTTCGGACCGGACCACGGTCCCGGAGTTGTACGCCATCAACCCCGACGGGACCGGGCTGCAGCAGATCACCAACTTTCTGGGGGAGGCGTTTCCCGTCAGCGATATCTACGGCCCTGTCTGGAGCCCGCAGGGGGACCGGATCGCCGTGACGATCCGCAATGATACGACGGGTGACCACATCTGGATTCTGGCCGTGGACCTGACACAGGCAACTCCCGGACTCGGCGGACGCGTGACCGCGATTGGCAAGTTTGCACCGCAGGGGAGCGCCGGCACTCTTGAAGACACGGCCGCCTGGTCACCGACCGGCGATCGCCTGGTCTTTGCCAGGTACAAGCCCCCCAGCGGCGGCCGGAGCGGACAGGCGTATCAGATTGTGATCGCCGATGTGGCCACCGGCGCGGTCACGATTCCGGTCAATTCGACCAAGCAGGCCGTGCTGTTCCCGGACTGGAAACCGGTGCCGTAGCCGCAGCCAGTCGGCCGGCCGGTGAGCGCCTGACTGCACAGCAGGCCCTCACCGGCCAATGCCAAGCTCCTGCGTGCGACATGCCCGAATGAAAACGAAGCCACATCCTGTTGCCGCGTCCACGCTCTCATCGCTCACCGTTCCCCAATGCAATACAGATTCTGCAGCGAACGCACAAACATCCGATCCCCGGCAAATGCCGGTGACGCCCAGTACAGGTCATCGGCCAGCACATTCGCCCCCAGCACCTTGTACTCCGGTCCGCTCGCCAGCACGGTCGTCCGCCCCACTTCGTCCAGACAGTAGATCCGGCCGTCCGCCCCCCAGGGTGAGGCCGTGCTCCCCGCAGCGCCGGGCAGGCGCTGCTGGTAGTGCAGCTCCCCGGATTGCGCGTTGTAGCACCGCACGACATTGCCGTGCTGTTCGAGCATGTACAGGCAATCGGCATACAGCAGCGGCGACGCGTTGCGATACGTGCTGAGCATGATACTCCACGCGACCGATGGACCGGACAGTTCGTTCTCTTTCAGCGAAATATCGCCGGCCGCCCCCGCGCGAATCGCCGCCAGCCGGCCGGGACTCCCCATGATCCGCTCCACCGAGTCGACGTACAGCAGTTCGTCATTCCCCACGGGGGAAATCGACGTCCGGCCGCTCCCCGCCATTTCCCACAGCACTTCGTGCGTTACCAGGTCATACGAGCGCATTTTCCTGCCGCCGGCGACGACCAGTTCCGTGCGGACCTTGTTCTTCCAGAGGTAGGGCGTCGACCAGTTCGACGGCTCGTCGCGCGGTATACGCCACAATTCCTCGCCGGTCCGCTTGTCGAGTGCGACCAGGAATGACTGCTGTTCGTTGTCGCATTGGACAATCACCTCATCGTCATGAATGATCGGCGAACTGCCAGTCCCCCAGCCGGCCTGCATGGGGAAGGCGCCGAGGTCCCTGCTCCACAGCCGCGTCCCCTCGAAGTCGTAGCAGGCGATGCCCGTCATGCCGAACCAGGCGACCACTCGTTCACCGTCGGTGGCCGGCGTTTCCGAGGCGTAGGTGTTGCTGCGATGCTTGCGGAACTTCGGCTTCCCCTCGAACGCCGTCTGCTCCCACAGTAACTCACCACTGTCCGCCGCCAGACAGAGCAGTTTCCAGCGATACTCGAACTTCCGCGCATCGGCCGCCTCGGGAACGATCCCCCGCTCAAAGCGGCGCGGCGTCTCTTCTTCGGCGCTCTCGGCCGTCGTCACGAAGATCCGGCCGTTGGCGACCACCGGTTGCGACCAGCCCCGTCCCGACAGCGGCACTTTCCACGCCACATGCGACTGTTCGCCCCAGTCCTGCGGGAACGTCGAATCCCGCACGACGCTGTCACCTTGCGGCCCGCGAAATTGGGTCCAGTCCTCTGCCTGGACGGCCAATGGCATACAGAACACCGCCAGTCCTGCAAACAATGATCGACTCAACATGAGATGGTCTGATTGGTGAGAGGATCAGGCGACCCGCGCATCCGGGCTGGGCCCAGAATCCTGCCGAGAAACTATAAGACAATACGTCTTTATCGGCAACCGTACGGGCCACTGCACGGTCCGGTCGCGTGGTACGGACTGCAGGTACGCCGACATCGAAAGCCTGCGGACCGGCCCGCAGGGCACTGCACCGGGGCACGGGTGAACATCCCCGAATCCGTTATGGAGATTGATCTTGCTCGATTCTGTGGCGTGAATAGAATCCCGGCCCGCGTGGGGCTCGCCTGTCGTCGGGATCAGATGGGCGTCTGCAATCCCAGGATTGAAACAGGCCAAGCGTGTCCAGGACTGCCGCCAACCTGCCGCCCGCCCCGCTTCGAGTCGTGATTCATGACGAAGCAGGTGGAACCGGAACGGT
>CAZWGW010001002.1:0-2729 GCA_964633565.1 uncultured Planctomycetaceae bacterium | reverse complement strand
TGGACCTGTCGCAGCAGGTCCGCTTCGCAGGTGATCCTGAGGCGGTCTTTGATTCCGCCGCGCCGGCGCAGGCCGGGGTGAGCGCGCTGCTGACGGCCCCGCTGCTGGCGATGCCCCCCGGAACCTCGGCACCGCTGGCGGCTGTCAACACGCTGGAACTCGAATCCGATCCATACATCACTCCCGACGGACGGTCGTTATGGTTCGTCAGCAATCGTGCCGGGATCCGTGGCGTCTACGTCGCCACGCGCAGCGGGCCGCTGGACGACTTCACGGAGCCGCAGTTGCTGGAGATGAGCCGCGGGTCCGACAGACTCGCCACGCCGAGCCTCACGGCCGATGAGCAGTCGGTCGTGTATGTCGTGCCGGATAAGGCCCGCATCTGGCGCGTGACGCGCTCCAGCCCACTGGCCGATTTTGACGATCACTCGCCACTCCATTTTGCCGTTGCCGAAGCGGAGCGTTGGCTCAGTTCGCAGATCACCGGCGACGCGCTGCGGCTCTACTTCGTGCGCGAGGCGGCGGGCAGGACCGAAACCCGCGTCGTGGTCCGCGAGAGCGTCGACGAAAAGTTCTCGAAAGTTCTGGTCGTCAGCATGCCGGGTGTGCATCCCTGTCTGTCTTCCGACGGTCTGCGACAATTCGTGTACGACGGAAAGACGTTGAGCCGCGCCCGCCGCACGTCGCAGACATCTCCGTTCTCCGCGCCCGAGAAGATCCGGGACCTGGAACTGGAGGGTTATCACCACTCCCCGCGCCACCGGCAGTACTTCGTCACCGATGACGAGCAGTGGCTGTTCTATTGCGACAACCCCGAGGGCGCTGGCGACCTGTTTGTCGTGCGTCTGGCGGACGGCCCGGCGTGGGGCGTCGCGCTGCGCGGAGAGCCGATCGAGCCGCGGGCGCTGGTCGCTGCCGCACCGCAAGGCACTCCGGAGCGACCCGCCGAGGCGGCGCCGACGGACCCGTTGCCGCAGGAGAAGCCGGTCGATCCCCGTACGCAGCCGCTGCCGTATACGCAGCTTCGAACAGACCTCCTGCAATTGGTCACGGACCGTCGCTTCGACGACGCGGCGGCCCGGGTCGCCGCGGCGCGCGGCAATCCGGAACTGGCGGCCGCGCGTGAACTGCTCGACTGGGATGCTGCGGACGTTGAAGCGCTGCGGCAGTACTGGAAGGACGCCGAACACGCGGCCTCTCAATTAAAGCCGGGGGACCAGTTCCGTGATGGCTCACTGCGCCTCGAATTCGTTCGCTACGCCGACGGCATCCTGATCGGCAAGGCGCGCACGCGTGAGGTCGAGCGGCCGCTGGCAAAGCTCGATTCGGCGGCGCTGGTCGAGCTGGCGGAGCGCATCGCCGATCCGGCAGACCCTGCGACGAAACTGCGCGTCGCGACGTTGTTCGCCTACGACGCGGCCGCCGTCGCATCCACGCGGAATCGGCGGTTTGCGGACGCCGGAGAGGCCGGCCAACAACTGGCCGAACGGCTGGCGTTGCGTCTCGTCCGCCAGGCGGAGTGGGAACTGGCGCGCGGCGGCTTTGCCGCGGCGCTGGGATTGATCGAACGGGTCGGCAGCGAACATTCCGGCACCGAAGCGGCGATCGCCGCGACCAGTCTGCGCGAGAAGCTCTACACGCAGTATGAATGGAAGCGCGTCGGCCGGCGGCAGTGGCGGGCCGGGCCGGACGGCGAATACGCGGCGGACGCGGAGCGGCAGGAAGGCTCGGTGCTGCTCTCACCGCAGGCGTATACACGGTTTGAACTGACGATGGAATACCGCACGACCGGCGCGACGGGTCAGGGGGGCGTCTTCTTCCGGTATCCCGGCTCGGGGGCGTTCTACAACCGCTGCTTCAAGATCCAGCTATCGAATGACAAGGGGGTCAACCCGGACCCGTACAGTACGGGAGCATTGTTCAGCGTTCTCGCGCCCAGGCTGAACGCCGCCGGGAATGACGGCGACTGGAACACGTTCCGCATGCAGGTCGAGGGAGAGTCGGTGAAAGTCTGGATCAACGGCCGACTCGTCCAGGAGACCGAGGCCATCGACGACCAGATCCCTGAGAGCGGGTTTATCGCGCTGGACGGGATTGCGGGGGGGATCGCCTATCGGCGGGTGCTGGTCAGTGGTCAGTAGTCCTTGGTCCTTCGTCCTGCGTCATTGGTCATTGGGGATTGGTTCACCCGGTTACCAATGACCAATGACAAATGACCAATGACAAATCCCTGAATTTCCGCGCCGGATTTCCGCCCCTCCCGGCACTATACTGTCGGCATGTCTCCCGCAGGTTCCCCGGACGAGTCGACCGCAGACCGGGCGGACGCGGCCAGCGACCGCGATCTGCTCACGAGGTTCGTTCGCCGACACGACGAACGCGCCTTCGCGGAGATCGTCGGCCGATACGGGGGCTTGGTGCTGGGGGTGTGCCGCCGGGTGCTGTCCGATACGCACTCGGCCGAAGATGCGTTCCAGGCGACGTTTCTGGTGCTGGCCCGGTCGGCCCGGAAGATCCGCAAGCGGCGGTCGCTGGCGGCCTGGCTGCACGGCGTCGCGCTGCGCATCTCGAAGCGCGCGATCCTGGCCCAGAGACGACGGCGGGAGAAGCAGTGCGAGGTGCCGGACATGACGGCGGACCCCCTGGCCGACATCGCGACGCTCTACGAGCAGCAGATGCTCGACGAGCAATTGCAGCTCCTGCCGGAAAAATACCGCGAGCCGCTGGCG
>CAZWGW010001001.1:563-2730 GCA_964633565.1 uncultured Planctomycetaceae bacterium | reverse complement strand
CGTGCACACGGGCCAGCATTACGACCGAAAGATGAGCGACACGTTTTTCGAGGAACTCGGCATCCCGGAGCCTGACTTGAATCTGGGAATCGGATCGGGTTCGCACGTGCAGCAACTGGCCGACGTCATGCGGCGACTGGAAGCTGAGTTCATTCAGCATCGGCCGCATGTGGTGGTCGTCGTTGGGGACGTCAATTCGACGCTGGCAGCGGCGCTGACAGCCAACAAGCTGGGAATCGCGGTCGCGCACGTCGAGGCGGGCTTGCGCAGCTTTGACCGGTCAATGCCAGAGGAGATCAACCGGGTGCTGACGGACGCCTGTTCAGACTGGTTGTACACGTCGGAACCGGATGCCGGTGAGCATCTGGCGCGCGAGGGGATTCCCGCGGAGCGCGTACGTCTGGTCGGAAACGTCATGATCGACACGCTCCTCACGCACCTGCCCGCGGCGCGCGAGCGGCAGGCTTACCGACGCTTTGGGCTTGGCGCAGGGCAATATGCCGTGCTGACGCTGCATCGTCCGTCGAATGTGGACACTCGGGAGAGGCTGGAGTCAATCTTGCGCGCTGTGCACGGGATTTCCGAACAAATGCCGTGCATCTTCCCAGTTCATCCGCGGACGCTGAGCCGGCTCAAGGAGTTCGGTTTCAGCGAGCACGCGGAGTTGAACGGCTACACAGCCGTCGAGCCACTCGGCTATCTGGACATGCTGGGCTTGGTTGACGGGGCGCGAATCGTGATGACGGACTCGGGGGGCCTGCAGGAAGAGACGACCGTATTGCGAGTGCCTTGTCTCACGTTGAGGGAGAACACGGAACGGCCGATCACAGTGGCGGCAGGAAATAACCGTTTGGTGGGTTGGCGCACGGAGTCCATTGCGGCCGCGGCGACGGAGCTGCTGGCCGGACCGGTGCGAATTGGTCAGCCGCCGGCGTTGTGGGATGGTCGGGCGGCGGAGCGAATTGTCGGGCACCTGGGGGAGGTGCTGTTGTGAGCAGTGTGGAGTCAAAACACAGCCTGGGGGCTGGACTCCAGCGGCGCGTGCTGATGATCGCGGCGGCCTTTCCCCCTTCGAGCAGCGCCGGAGTGCATCGGACCGCGCGATTCGCGCGGATGCTGCCGGAGTTTGGATGGCGGCCCGTGGTGTTGACGAGCACTCCGGCCGCGGGAATCGAACTCCCCGAGTGGGTCCGGGCACTGCATGTCGTGCGGCGGGCGGGCGGCGTCGAGAGTTCCCTCGAGTCGACATCTGGAAGCGACGTTTCACGGTCACAATCTAAGGCGGTCGGCGAAGTCAGCGGCGGACGTCGGCGCCCGACATTGTTGAAGCCGCTGCGCACCCTCGTCGGGAACCTGGAAGACCTGCTGTTTCACACGCCGGATCGAAACATCAAGTGGGTCCGCCGGAATTACGACGAAGCGCTGCAGTTGGCCCGGCAGGAACGAGTCGATGCAATCTATACGTCCGGCCCACCGCACAGCATGCATTTACTCGGACTGCGGCTGAAGAAGCGGCTCGGACTGCCGTGGGTCATGGACTTTCGCGACCCGTGGGCGCGGAAGCCGTGGGGCTTTAAGGCGAGCAATCCCTGGGGACAACGGCTGCTGGGTCGGATCGAGTGGCGGTGCGTCGAATCAGCGGACCGAGTCATCCTCAATACGCCGCGTACCGCGGACGAATTTCGAATGCACTACGCGGACCTTCCGGGAGAGCGATTCATCGCGATTCCCAACGGCTGCGACCCGGATCTGGCCCGGCGGGTAGTAACCTTACTCGCAGCCGAGAGGTCGACGGGTCGGAACGAGAACCCGGACGATGCGGACTTCTGGTTGTG
The DNA here is from genome assembly GCA_964633565.1 of uncultured Planctomycetaceae bacterium. Lineage (GTDB taxonomy): Bacteria > Planctomycetota > Planctomycetia > Planctomycetales > Planctomycetaceae > CAZWGW01. The sequence continues at coordinate 895 of CAZWGW010001001.1, read as the reverse complement.
CCATGCCGGATCGTTGTATCGCGAACGTGATCCACGGCCGATCGTGGACGCAATCGGCCTGCTCCGCCGGCGCGGGATGCGCGTGGGGTTCAGCCAGGTGGGGACGTGCCATGCCGCATTTCGACTTGAGGACTATGTCAGGGACCAGGGCCTGTCGGACTGGGTGACCGTCGAGCCCCCCGTCGCGCACGACGCGGCACTGAACCGCATGGCTCAAGCGGATGCCCTGTTGCTCGTGCAGCCGGGGACCGACCTGCAGGTGCCCGGCAAACTGTTTGAAATGCTGCTGTTCCGCAAGCCGATCATCGCGCTCGCGGGCGAGGGCGCGACCG
>CAZWGW010001001.1:0-553 GCA_964633565.1 uncultured Planctomycetaceae bacterium | reverse complement strand
ACATTTTGGAGCGGTACTGTCTGGGGTCGGTCGTAAAGGGGGATGACGCGGCGGCAATCGCGGCGGCGATTGAGGAGGCACTGACGAAACTTCAGCGTGGCAGCGATGCGGCGCAATGGGATGAGGCCTGTCGTGACTTCGATGGTCGCACTCTGACAGGAGAACTGGCACAGGTCCTGAATCGTGCGGCCGGGATTCTGAGTCGCCTCCCAGAGAGCGACAGGTGTGAGAGACGCGTCGGCAGCGGTGTCGCTGCAGAATGGGCACCGGTTGTCGGAAGGTGCGAACGATGAACGTGTCGGAAACGTCTCCCGGGCGCAAGATTGACCGCCGTCAGAACGACTACACGGGGCACGCTCCCGCATACGAGCAGAAGCGATTTGCCGGCCGTGAGAACGAGTACCTGGAAACACTCAGGCGACGGGCTGTGTTGCTCGCACTGAAAAACTGCCGGCGCGACGCTCGAGTGCTCGATGTGGGCTGCGGGACCGGGCGCGGGCTGCGGTACCTGGCATCAGCAGGCTTCGAAAGGCTGTTGGGTCTCGACTATACC
>CAZWGW010001000.1:0-2730 GCA_964633565.1 uncultured Planctomycetaceae bacterium | reverse complement strand
GATCGATCGTCTTCTGCAGATGCCTGTCCTCCTTGCGGAAAATCGGCCCGTGGCTGGGAAGCAGCCACTTCACGTCGCTGGCCTTGATCCGCTTCAGCGACTTGATGAACGACGGCAGGTCGGAACCGTGGTGCGCGTCGATGTTCCCGACGCAGCCGTCGCGGTAGATGTTATCGCCGGAGAACAGGAGGTCCCCCAGCCGGAATGCCAGTTGCGCCGGAGCGTGGCCGGGTGTGTGCCACACGTCGAGCTTGAGGCTCCCCACTGCCAGCACGTCCCCCTCGTCGATTGTGTCGTCAAGTTCGATCCGGGGCATGGCGATCGAGATCCCCTGGGCGGCGATTTCGGCGTAGGTCATGATCCGCTCGCCCGTGGCGAGGAGCTTCGCTGCCTGGCGGTGGCCGACCACTTTGGCCTGCGGCATGATCTCTTTCGCCCGCTTGAGCGCCTGCACGTGGTCGACGTCGGCATGCGTGGCGATCAGGTACTTGCAGTTCGCCAGCGGAAAATCCATCTCGCGGATCAGCTTCACGATGTCGTCGAGCGTGTCCTCGTAGCCGATGTCGATCAGCAGCCATTCGTCGGCGTCGTGGACGAGGTACACGCAGCAGCCCAGCCGGCGCCGGGCCTGGTAGTTCATTTCGATGACGTGAGGGAACACCTCATGCCGGGGCATCATCGGCGGGGATTCTCCGTTAACGGGGCGTCGTGGAATGCGGCCAGATGGGGCGACCCAATGTGCCGCCGGAGCCATGTTCGCTGATACACTGTGGAGGGTATTGTACGAGGGGACGAGCGATGGGAACAACGCAGCGGGGTGTGACGCGGTGGGAACTGGTATTGCTCGGAGTACTCGCGGTTATTGCAGGCTATTTGCTGTTCCCGCGCCTGCAGCAGCCGATGGATGGAGATTGGCCTCGCAGACACTGTCAGAATAATCTCAAGAACTTCGGACTCGCACTGCACAACTACCACGAGCGCTATGCGTCGTTTCCGCCAGCGGTCGTCCTTGACGAACACGGCAACCGACTTCATTCCTGGCGCACCATTCTGCTGCCGGACTTGGATGCGACGCCGCTCTACACACAGTACCGGTTCGACGAGCCATGGAATTCGCCGCATAATCGACACGTTGCATCCGGCGCGCAGGTTCTCAGGAACATGGCCCAGTGCCGAGCGCCATCGCCAGCTTCAGCCAGTCAGACGAATTATCTCGCGGTCGTCGGCCCGCACACTGCCTGGCGCGGCGCCGAGTGTGTCCGCCTGGCAGATGTGACCGATGGCACCGATCGGACAATTTTTCTCATCGAGGTTGGGAATTCGGACGTCGACTGGTTCGAGCCCCGCGACCTCGAATGGGACAAGCTCTCGTTCACACTGAATGATCCCGCGACGATGTCGCCGAGCAGTTGGCATGTCGAACCGGAAACGTGGCTTCGCGAGCCGGTCCCGTACGTCAACGTGCTGCTCGTCGATGGCTCCGTGCACAAACTGCCCGTCGACACGCCGCCGGAGGTTCTCAAGGCGCTGCTGACCATCGACGGCGGTGAATCGTTCGATCCGCCGTGGCTGAAGTGACCCGGCACAACCGGCACGACCGGTTTCTTCGCGGCGATCGGCCGCTGCGCCTGTGGCAATCTGCATCGGACTCTCACGTCGTGACCTAGATTTCCACGGGTAACGCCATGAGCCGTGATTCCCGCATCAAATGGATCATCATCGCCGCCACTGCGCTTGCCGCGGCGGGGCTGATCGCTGCGCTCGGCCTGAGCTTTCCCCCGGGTGATGCGGTCAGTCCACTGGTCATCACCGCCCTGCTCGGCGCGGGTGCGTTCTATTACCACCGTCGCGGCGAACGGTCGTTCGTCACGTGTCTCAACGCGCTGCTGCACGTCACGCTGTTCACGGCTTGTTATTCGGTACTGATGTACGCCTGCGGCGCGATCGGCCGGCCGCTGATCGACGACTGGCTTGTGCAACTTGACGCCCGCTGCGGCATCCATCTGCCGGACATCGTCGCCTGGTCGAAAGACAACCCAATCATCGAGCGGCCGCTGCAGCGGGCGTACAACTCGCTGCTGTTCCAGACGCCGCTGGTGATTGTCGTCCTGGGTTTCACGGGCAACCTGCGGCGGCTGGAGCGGTTCGTGCTGCAGTTCATGCTGGGCACCTGGCTTTGCGCTCTTGTCTTTGCCGTGGCCCCGGCGGCGGGGCCATTTGCCGTCTACGGTTACGCACCGAATGCGACACAGGCCCATTATCTGCAGCACCTGCATGAATTGCGTGAAGGAGTGCGGACGGTTGTCACCTGGCGCGGGGCGGAGGGACTGATCACGTTTCCGTCGTTCCACACCACCTGGGCCATGCTGCTGGCGTGGGCGTTCTGGGGGCGGAAGCAGTGGTTTGTCCCCAGCGTGATCGTCAACTCGGCCGTGATCGCGGCGACGATGACGACCGGCTGGCATTACTTCACGGACGTTGTCGGCGGGGCCGTGCTGGGCGTGACGCTGATCTGGGTCACCGAGTCGCGCGACCGGCGACGGGCACTCGCGGCTGCCGAAGAGCGTGAGGAGTTGCAGATCGCGACGCGGCTCACGGACGAAATCGCGGAGCGGTGGCTGCCAAAGCCCGAAGAACTGCGAGAGCAACTGGAGGAAGCCGGAGCCGGCGTGGTCGAGTTTACTGATGGCGAGGCAGCCGAATTCGCGCAGAATTCGGAGAGGCGAAACA
>CAZWGW010000999.1:0-2731 GCA_964633565.1 uncultured Planctomycetaceae bacterium | reverse complement strand
TGCGTGGATCAACTTCCACGTCGGTCAGCCGGCCGGCCATGTTCACTGGGCCGATGGAGCGCCATTTCATCGAGGCGAGCGTGGCGGCGTCGGGCGTCTGGGCCTGCGCGCTGGCGGAGACCGCGAGAGCGGCGGCGAGGATGAGGCGGGACAGTCGCATGTGCAGCCCGGCGAGGGTGAGGGTGGCGCGGCACGATACACCGCGGTGTTGCCCGACAATCTTAGCCCGAGGAAACGGAGTGCCGCGAGGGCATTCGATGGCGGCCGAGCACCCCGGTTTCAGCTGCGCAGCGCGGGGACTGGCCCAGATGACGCCAAACAAAGCGGCCGCGCGGATTCGATCCGCGCGGCCGTCGGTCCAACCCGATGGTTTGGCTAGCCGCCCGACGTCGGTGTGACGTTGACCGTGCCCAGTGTCACGCCACCCAGCGACACAGAACCGTTGTTGCTGAGTACGACGGGAACAACCAGGCCGGTCGACGTGCTCGAGCCCAGCACAAGTGAGACGCCCCGGTTCGAGGAGCCGGCGGTCGAGCCGGACGTCGCGACCGTGATGTTGCAGGGATTGATGACGAGCGTCTTCCCCAGCCCCAGCGCACTGCTGGCCGGGAAGCTGCTCGACGTGATCGTGAGTATGCACGACCCGAACGTGGTGGTGCCCGAGGCGGTCTGTCCCCCTGAACCGATGGTCATCGTCGGCGTCGGTGACGAGGTGTTCGAGAAGGAGACCGTTGCGGCCTGTCCCGCCAATGACGGCGAGATGCCGCCGGCATCCGGCACTGAGAACGTCAGGTTCGCCAGAGCAGCCACCGTGCCGGTGGTAACGGCGGCGGTCAGGTTGGTCGTGGCCACGTTGACAGGCGCGGTGGGGTCTTTCTTGCAGGTCGCGAACACCACGACCGCGCCCGCCATAGTACCGGCGACGAGCCAGGGACGCAGCATCTGAATACTTCGCATCGTCTAGTTCTCCGGATATGGACGGTCGGTCAAGATAGCACTTCCGGGCTGGCGGCGCGCGGCGGACCCGGGCGGCCGCCAACTGAAATCTCTAGTGGTCAGCCTCCAGAAACGGGCACGAGCTGGACGGTGCCGGCGGAAAAACCATTGAGGGTGAGCTGCCCACCCGCCGTCACCGCGACTGTTACTGTGGCGCCTGCCGACGCCGCGGCGCCGAGCAGGAGGGCCACGCTTCGCGAAACGGCCTGACCGTTCGCAACCGCGCCCGTCGTCCTTACGCTCAGACTGCACGGATTCACGGTCACGGTTTGCCCTACGGCCAGTGAGTGGCCGGCAGGGAACGTGGACGCCTTAATATTGAAAATGCACGAGCCGAATGTCGTCGTTGCCGTGACGGTGCCGGTCGTCGAGGTGCCGGACGTGAACGCCATCGTGGTCGTGACTTCCGAACCGGCCGTAGCCATCGTCAGCGCCAGGGACTGACCGGTCAGGGCGGGCGCGATGGCGCCGGCCCCGTCCGGGAAGTTAAAGGTCGTTCCACTCACTGCGGCCGCGAGGTTGGGGTTGACGCCGAGCGTAACGTCTTCGGCGACAACGAGGACGGGAGCGGTCGGATCCTTCTTGCACGCCACCGCCAGCAAGCCCGCGCACGCCACGGCGCCGACGACGAGCCGCGGACGCAGGATATCAACACTTCGCATTATCTAGTTCTCCGGATACGGACGGTCGGTGAAAATAGCAATTCCGAGCCACCGGCGCGCGGCCTCCCGGAGTGTCCCAATATGCCCTGCAACATACGTTGGCAACAGTCTGTCCCGCGAGCGGAAGGCCCGGGGCAGTTCGTGGTCTATATCGAGCACCCTGGCGACGTCACGCCGGACGATCGGTATACCATCCAAGATGCCGGCCTGTAGGGTCTGCGCATGGAGGTCGGGGAACCGGACCCGGACGGGTGCCGGCGCAAGCTCCCGCCCGGGCGCAAGCGGCACCGACACCCGGACCCCGCCCTGTGACGTGAAGTCGGTCGCCTTCACGAAAAACCCGAGTTCAGTAGCCCCATAGAAGCGGGAAAGCTCTCCCATCGCGCCGACGTCGCCGTTGCGAAACCGACCGGCCGCAAGGCTCGCGGTCAGGTCCCACGGCTGGTGCCGCACCCGGGCCACGCCGAGCGCCATGGACCGGTCCAGCGTGCCGAAATTGCTTCCAAACACAGCCAGCGTCGAGCCGACGCTCACGCGCCCGTCCCCCATCGGAATGTCCACTTCGGCGGCCAAACCCACCCGGCCATAGTCGAAACGCCCAACGCTCACCTGTCCCAGTGCCGCCCGCCACCGGCCGCCGAGCGGCAACCGGGCGGCCCCGTGAACGAGGAGCCGATCTCCATTTGCATTCTCGAGCTCGCCCAGGAAACCGGGCGATTGGGTCACGTGGATACCGCGCCGGGCGTTTAGCACGAGCCCGCGCCCGAGCTGGACGTACGCGTCGGGCAACAGCGAGACGCGCGAGTCGATGGGGCCCACATCGGTCATTACCATCGTCTCGACACGGGGCCTCAGGAAGACGTCGAGCTTCCATGTGCTCGGATTCACTGAGCCGCCGGCAAGGCCGGCAGTCGTGCCTGTGGCGACGTCCGTCGATACACGAAGCTGCGCGCCAAACGCCGCGGCGTCGGTTCGGCCGCTCACGAAGCCTGCGAACGAACCAATGCCGCTTTCGACGGACAGGACGGGCACGTCAACTCGGCGAACCGTGATCACCATCTTCTCTACCGAAT
>CAZWGW010000998.1:0-2738 GCA_964633565.1 uncultured Planctomycetaceae bacterium | reverse complement strand
GCCTGCTTGATGATCCCCTCCACCTGCTGGCGGGTGATCGGGCCCGGCGCTGCTGTGCCTGATGCGGCGCTCCCCGCAGCATTCGCTTCCGGGAGGTCGACGGCAGCGGCGATCGTCAGCCGACGGATCTGGCCGGCCGCCTCCGTGATCGTGTTCGTAATCCTCGAGTTCTCGTATTGCGCGTCGATCTCCTCGGTCTTCGAGACGACTGGCTTTGTCGGCGAAAGGGCGGCCGGGGCCGTGGCACCGATATTGGAACTCGTGCCGGCCGGCCCGACGGCCTGGGGCGCTTCCGTCGTCGTGCTCGTCTTGATGAGTTCCGATGTCTTGGCCGTGGCCTCGGGATCGATGCTGTTCTCCGTGCGCGTGGTCTGCGTGAAGTCGATGTCCGCGGTGAGCCGGACCACGGCACGTCCGGGCCCGAGCACTTGTGTGAGCATCGCCTCGGCCTTCGACGCCAGATCGGATTCGAGGCTGCGGCGGAAATCGAGTTGGTTGGAGACGGAGGAAGGCAGATCGCCGGCGTCCGACGACAGAATGCGGCCTTCGGTGTCGACCAGCGTGACGTTCTTCGGGTCCAGCCCTTCCACGCTGTGCGACACCATCGCCACGATGGCCGCCGCCTGCTCGCGGCCGAAGGGGACTCCCCGCCGCAGCTCCAGCACCACGCTCGCCTGCGTCGCAAGGCGCTCGTTCCGGAACGGGCTTGGTTCGGGACGGCTGATGTGGACCGTTGCGGCGTTGACCGATTTGATCTGGCCGATCGTGCGGGCCAACAGCGCCTCCTGCTGCCGCAGGATGCGGAAGTGCCCCAGCGTCGGATCGTCGAACGGGCCACTCGCAAAGGCGTCGACCGGAGGCTGGACGGGGTTGGCGAGGTCCCCCGCCGCGAGGGCGGCGTCCTGCCACCGCGATTTGTCCACCAGCACTTCCGAGCCGGAGAAGTTCAGACGATGCGGGATACCCGCCGCGTCGAGTTTGCCGACGATCTCGGCCGCCTGGGCTGGCCCCAGGTCATTGGCGAACGGCACGTACTCCGGGCGTGACGACCAGATCCCCACACCGACGACGACGAGCGCCACGACGGTCAGACCGCACAAGACCAGCAGTTGCTGGGAGCGGCTGGACCGTTTCCACGCCTCGTGAAATGATTGAATGAATACTCTGATCGCGTCCATTGCAGCAACCTGTCACGGCTCCATGTCAAACCTGCATCCGCATCAGGTCCTGATAGGACGCGATCAGCCGGTTCCGGATTTCCAGGACCAGGCGAAAGGCCAAGTCGGCTTTCGCCACGCTCAAGACGACGTCGTGCACGTGGGCCGACTCTCCCGTCAGGAGTCCTGCGATCTGCCCCTGTGCCTGTCCCTGCTGGGCGTTCACGTCCCGCAATACCTGTTCGACCACGTCTGCGAAGGGAGCGTGCTCCGTGGCCGTTCCCCTCCCGCCAGCCACCGCCAGCTCGTGTGCAATCGGGGAGACAGGTCCTGCGGCGGAGATCGCCATCAGCCAGCCCCTCGCAGCAGGGTCAGCGTGTTTTCCATCATCTGCCGAAACGTCTGCAGCGCCTTGAGGTTGGCTTCGTAGGCGCGGCTCGCCGTGATCAGGTCCACCATCTCGTGCGGCATGGTCACATTCGGCATCCGGACGTTGCCGTTCTCGTCCGCATCCGGGTGTCCCGGGTCATACACGACCGGAAATTCGGTCAGGTCCGGCCGAATCTCCGTCAGCCGGACTCCCGCCATGCCGGGGAGGTCCCGGCCGCCATCCGACCGCATCTCCGCCACGAGTTCGGCAAAGACGGCCTGCTGCCGCCGATACGGCCCGCCTCCCGAGGCGCGCGTCGTATATGCGTTTGCGATGTTGTTCGCGACGACTTCCATCCGCTGCCGTTCCGCTGCCAGGCCGGAGGCGCTGATCTGCAGCGGCGACAGGACGCGTCCCAACGGCATGGCGTTTCTCCCCGTGTCACGTGCCACCGATCGCGGCGCGCATCTGCGCGAGCTGTGTCGCCAGCACCTGGACATAGGTCTGGTACAGGAGGGCGTTCTGATTCAGGTCGCCGATTTCCATGTCGACATCGACGTTGTTACCGTCCGCGCGCTGCGCTCCACCGGCCGTCCGGCGGATCACCGGTTGAAAGTCTTCCGGTTTTCTCCCGGCCGAGCCGCTGATGGTTCTCCCGAGCGACTCCTCGAATGTCACTTCCAGCCGCTGATAGCCGGGCGTGTCGACGTTGGCGAGGTTCTGGCTAATGGCACTGTGCCGCGTCTGCGCCATGTCGAGCAGGCGCCCGAGCATGTCGACCTGATGGGAAAAGTTCAGCATATCGCAGCTATCGGAATAATCGGCAAAGTCACCGCAGAGAACGCGGGCGGAAACTTGCGATCGGAACGAGGATCGGTGGTTACCCGCAGTTCTGCGGGAAAACATGCATACGGGTGGGCGCTGCTCTGATCGCAAACCGGATGCGTGAAGACACGCAACCGGTGATGTTTCGCTTAATCCACACACGTTGCCGTGCGCATTGCGGCCTGTCGCATTCTGCCGGTCTCCCGGATGACCCGTCGGGATTCGTGTTCTAAACATGACGGGGCACATATCGCGTTGCACGTCATTCGCGCCTGAGAATTTCGCCCGCACCGCTTCTCGCCGGCATTTGACGAGTCCGAACCACATCACCATGACCGCTGCCGTTCAGAACGCACCACGTTCTTCACTCACATCCGCACCCGCGG
>CAZWGW010000997.1:0-2740 GCA_964633565.1 uncultured Planctomycetaceae bacterium | reverse complement strand
ACGTCCTGCCCGGCGAGGAATTGCCCCACTTCGCGATGCATCTGTCTGGTTTCCGCGCCGAGTTCCAGCATGTCCCCCAGCACGGCCACTCGTTCTCGGGCAGGAGTCCACTCAGCCAGGAGCCGGATTGCCGCCTTCATCGATGCAGGGTTGGCGTTATAGCAATCGTTGATGACCTGCACGCCGTGATGGGCGACCACTTGCGAGCGCATCGCCGCCGGACGGAATTTCGCCAGCCCTTCTGCGATGGTTGCGCCGGATAGATTCAAGGCAAATCCTGCCGCGGCCGCCGCAAGTGCGTTGGCCACGTTGTGATCCCCGTGGACTCTGATGGTCACGCCAATGTGACGGCTTTTTCCCGGCAGCAGCAGATGAAAATCGGTTCCGCGCCGGACGTCGGACATCACCTGCGTTGCCCGCACTTCGGCCTTCTCGGAAAGGCCGAACGACAACACGCGACAACGCGCACGGGAGGCAAGATAGTCAAAGTAGGGATCGTCGGCGTTCAAAATCGCTGTGCCGTCGGACGGCAGCAGGTCCAGGAGTTCGGCCTTCGCCTGAGCCGATCCCTCCATGTTGCCGAAAAACTCCAAATGGTCCGGCCCGATGTTGGTAATGATGCCGATCGTCGGCCGGACGATTTCGCAGAGCCTCGTTGTCTGGCCTCGCGCGTCGACTCCCATTTCAATGACCGCAGCCTGATGCCGCGGGGTGAGCCGGAACAGCGTGTGCGGCACGCCGATCCTGTTGTTGTAATTCCCTTCCGTCTTCAGGGTCCGCCACCGTTGCCCCAGCACCGCTGCCACCATCTCTTTTGTCGTCGTCTTGCCGTTGCTGCCGGTCACCGCGATCACGGGAATCTCAAACCGGCTTCGATGATGTGTCGCCAACTGCTGGTACGCGAAGAGGGTATCCCGAACACCGAAGAGGAACGGAATGGCCTGGTCGCCCCTCAGCTTGCTTTGCGGGAGACGATACTGATCGTGGACGATGGCGCCGATCGCCCCTTGCGCAAGCACCGCCGGCACAAACTCGTGGCCGTCGAAACGGTCACCCCGTAAAGCCACAAAGAGATCGCCGCGTTTGGTCAATCGCGAATCGGTGCTGATGTTCCTGATCCGGCGCTTCGCCGTCGGCGAAGTTTCGCCCGCCAGCACCTTGACGCTGATGACTTCCCGCAATTCTTCGATCGTAAACAGCGCCATCGACGTTTCGCCGTGCCCCCATCTCCCCTGCTGCAGATTCACGCGCAATTCCTCAACTGCTGAATGGCTTCGCGCGCGACCTCGCGATCATCGAAATGAAACTTCGTCGTCCCGACGATCTGATAGTCCTCGTGCCCCTTGCCCGCAATGAGCACGATGTCGCCCGACTGCGCCAGACGCACCGCCGTTCCGATCGCCTCCCGACGGTCCGGCACAAGATGATATTCCACCTGACTTCGGCGTTGGAGAACGTCACGGACGCCGATCTCGACCTCCCGAAGAATCGCCATGGGATCTTCGGTCCGGGGATTGTCGGAGGTCAGAATCACCACATCGCTGTACTCCACCGCGGCGCGTCCCATTTTCGGGCGCTTCCCACGGTCCCGGTCGCCGCCGCAGCCGAACACGGTAATGATTCGATGCGTTTTCAGTTCCTGTGCGGCCGCCAGCAATCGCCGGAGCGCATCTTCCGTGTGGGCGTAATCCACCACGACCGTAAAGTCCTGCCCGGCGGATACCCGTTCGAACCGACCCGGCACATTGGTTACCTGTGCGACCGCGTCGCGGACCTGGTTGCACGTTGCGCCGACGTGAAGCGCAACGCCGATTGCCCCCAACAGGTTGTAGACGTTGTGCTCGCCGACGAGTCGACTCTCGACCGAAAAAGTACCGGAAGGCGTCGCGGCGGCGAAGGTCGTCCCGTTCATGGAGAGTTTCACACGTTCGGCCTTAAGGTCCGTTTTGCCGGTCAGGGCGTACCCCCACACCGGCACCCGGCAGGCCGCACGAACTTGCGGGCCGCGTGGATCGTCCATGTTGACGATCGCCCTCTGGCCTGTCTTCTCTCCCCGGCCCAGCTCCGTGAAGAGCCGCAGCTTGGCCTGAAAGTACTCCTCCATCGTCCGATGGAAATCGAGATGGTCCTGCGTCAGATTGGTGAAGACGGCGGCGTCATACTCGCATCCGGCCGTTCGATCCAACGCCAGCGCATGAGACGACACTTCCATGACCACCGCATTCAGTTTCGCCTCGGTCATCTTGGCCAGGAGGCGTTGCAGCTCGATGGCGCCGGGGGTCGTATGCGACGCCGGGATCGTTTCTTGTCCGATTTGATAGGCCACGGTCCCGATCAAGCCGACACGGCGGCCGATACCCTCCAACAGAGCTTTACACAGATAGGTCGTTGTCGTTTTGCCATTGGTCCCTGTGACGCCGACCATCGTCAGTCGCGCGGAGGGGTCCCCATAGAAACGGCTCCCCATATATCCGAGAGCTTTCCTGGAGTCGCTCACGCGCACATAAGGCAGCGTGCCCGCCTCAACAGGAGCTTGGGTGACCACCCCAACGGCTCCAGCCTGCAGGGCCTGCGCGATGAACGCGTGTCCGTCGACACGTTCCCCCCTCACCGCCATGAACAGACTGCCGGCCACGACAGCCCGCGAATCATCCGTGACTGCCACGACCGGCTGGTTCAAGTTGCCTCGCTGCTCGACGATCTCCACTCGTCCTTGCAGAGCTGATACCAGTTGTCCAAC
>CAZWGW010000996.1:0-2746 GCA_964633565.1 uncultured Planctomycetaceae bacterium | reverse complement strand
GTCGAATCCGAGGTGCAGTCGCTCCCCGGCCGGCAGTACACGGGGCGCGTCGCGTTCGTCGATCCCGTCGTCGATCCGCAGACCCGCACCGTCGGCGTCCGTGTGGAATTGCTCAACGAAGACGCCCGCCTGCGACCGGGCGACCTCGCGACGGCCCACATCGAGGTCCCGATCGGCGCCACGGGCGACGTCTACGACTCCGATCTCGCCGGCAAGTGGATCAGCCCGATGCACCCGCAGATCATTCAGGACGCTCCGGGGCAATGCCCCATTTGCGGCATGGACCTCGTGCCGACCAGCCGTTTCGGTTTTTCCGGCGAGCCGGTCGCGCAGCCGCAGGTGCTCGTCGTCCCGCGCGACGCGGTGCTCATGGCCGGCCAGAACAGCGTGGTCTACGTGGAGACGGAGCCGGGACGTTTTGAGATCCGCCCCGTACAGCTTGGGGCCGTCGCCGAACGCTCGGCCGTGATCCTGAGCGGCCTCAGGGAGGGGGAGCAGGTCGCGACGTCGGGCAATTTCCTGATCGATTCGCAGATGCAGCTTGCCGGGCGGCCGTCGCTGATCGACCCCACGCGAGCGATCGCAAAATCGGAGCAGCCCAAAACCGGCCCGCTGCACGCGGCGAAAATTGACGTGCAGCCGCTGGCAGGTCCGGCCGGCGAGCGGCTGGAGGCGCTGTATCGGGCCTACGCCGACGTGCAGTCGCAACTGGCCTCCGACCAGAAAGTCACGGAGCCACAGGCGCTCGCTGTGCGTCAGGCGGCCGGCGATGTGCTGCAGACGGAAAACTTGCCCACTGACGTCCGCGAACACGTGCAAGCCATTTCCGACAACGCCGGGCACCTGCACCATCTCGACGTAACCGCGGCCCGCGAGCACTTCCGCACGATCAGCCGGCACGTCACACAACTGGCGTTCGAGTACCGCGGCGATCAGGCCGAGGGGCCGCTGTTGCATTTTTACTGCCCGATGGTCAAGGACGGCGGTGCGGACTGGCTGCAGGCCGGCGGCGAACTGCGGAACCCCTATTTTGGCGCATCGATGCTCCGCTGCGGCGAACTGGTCCACACGCTGCCGCCGCGCGGGCCGGCAGCAGAGCCATCGAAGGATGACAAATCGAATCTGTAGCCGGGGTCAGTGACCCCGGCTTTACGGTTACCGCGATCTACCTGCCGGCCTCACTGAGGCCAGCTACAGTTTCACAATCGATTGCCGGTCGATGCTCCGTTCCCTCCTCAACTTCTGCCTCCGCGAGCAGCTGATCGTCGTCATCGCGACGGCGATCGTGATCGGCATCGGCATCTATGCCACCCGCACCGTCCCGATCGACGCCATCCCCAACGTCGGCGAAAACCAGGTCATCGTCATCACCGACTGGGCGGGCCGATCCCCTAAAGACATCGAAGACCAGATCACCTATCCGCTGTCGGTGGCGCTGCTCTCGGTCTCGGGGGCCGAGAGTGTCCGCGGCCGCAGCATGTTCGGCGCGAGCTTCGTGCAGGTGACGTTCAAGGACGGCGTCGACTTCTACTGGGCCCGGTCGCGCGTCAGCGAGCAACTGAACTCCGCAGCGTCGCTCCTGCCCGCCGGGGTGCAGCCGCTGCTCGGACCCGACGCCACGGCGCTGGGGCAGGTGCTGTACTACACGCTCAAGCCGACGCCCGGCATGAACCTCGCCGAACTCCGCTCGTTGCAGGACTACGTCGTCAAGTACGAACTGCAGGCCGTGGAAGGCGTCAGCCAGGTCGCGAGCATCGGCGGCTACGTGCGGCAGTACCAGATCGAAGTCGACCCCGACAAGCTCCGCTTCCACAGCGTGCCGCTCGATGAACTCATCACGGCCGTGCGGGAATCGAACATCGACGTCGGCGCGATGACCGTCGAAACGACCGGGATGGAGTTCATCATCCGCGGCAAAGGGTTCATCGGCCGCGAACGCGACCCGTGGCAGGCGGTCGACGACATCGACACGACCGTCGTCCGCACCCGCTCCGGTATCCCCGTCCGCATCCGCGACCTGGGACACGTGCAGCTCGGGCCGGACTTCCGCCGCGGAGCACTCGATCTGAACGGCGCGGAGGCGGTGGGTGGCGTCGTGGTGATGCGTTTCGGCGAGAACCCGCGCTCGGTCATTGACCGGGTCAAGCGGAAGATGCGCGAGCTGCAGCCGAGCCTGGGGGGCGTGACGTTCCAGCTTGTCTATGACCGCACCGAATTGATCAACGAGACGGTGGCCACGCTGACCGACGCCCTGCAGGAGGAGGTGCTGATCACGGTCATCGTGATCGAGCAGTTCCTGCTGCACGTTCGGGCCAGCACCATCGTGGCCCTCACTCTGCCGCTGGCCGTTATGCTGTCGTTCATCGCCATGCGGTTCTTCGGCATCGATGCCAACATCATGTCGCTGGCGGGGATCGCCATCGCCATCGGCGAGGTGTGCGACGTCGGCATCATCATTTCCGAGAACGTCTACCGTCATCTTGCCGACTGGGAAGCGGCCGGGCGCCCCGGCGGCAAGCAGCAGCGCCTGCAGGTGATCCTCGACGGCGCGCACGAAGTCGCATCGCCCGTGGTGACGGCGGTCCTGTCCACCGTCGTCAGCTTCATTCCCGTCTTCGCGCTCACGGGCCGCGATTACCGGCTGTTCGCACCGCTGGCGTGGACGAAGACGTTCGCCATGCTGTCGGCCCTGATCGTGGCCCTGGCGCTCACTCCCCTGCTCTGCCGCATTTTCCTCCGCACGGCG
>CAZWGW010000995.1:0-2750 GCA_964633565.1 uncultured Planctomycetaceae bacterium | reverse complement strand
AATCGCAAAATCACGGGAAATACGCCATGTCAGAGGTTTCTGAGCACAACAGCCGCTGCACCCCAAGCAAGCGCGCTATCCAGTCTGCGCTACGTCCCGTACCGTGCGCACCATATCCGGTGCCGTCGGTTCACTCAAGGGTAGACACGCGCGGCGATGTGCGGTGCGCGCCGCATGCTGCCAGGCAACAGAATTGCGGGCTATTCCGGAGGGGGCGCTCCCGGATCAGTACTGTCGCGCCGGCCAATCAAACCCCGCAGCTTCGAAATACTGCGGCCAATCGTCCCCGGCGCGAGCAGCGTCTCCGTCCACGACCTGCGTTCGCCGGAGAAATTCCGCCAGACGGCCTCGACGTAGGGTTGGTACGACTCGCGGACTGTCTGAAACAGGCCCCGTTCGTGAATTCGCGTCAGGGAGTCGCGGTAATGGTTGAACACGTTGCGCTGGAACAGCCCTCCGGCCACACGGACGCCGGTGAGCGCCCCGTGCGAGACCGTCTTGACCCGGCCGAGCGTGCTCAGCGTGACGGCCGACGACACTTCCAGCAGGCTGACGTTCTCCTCCCGGGCGACCTGCTGCATCTCGGCCCAGTAGCCGGCCAACTCCGATTGTGGGATCAACTTGCGGACATCGGCCTGCGTAAGAGCTGTGCGCGTCTCCGAAATGGTTTGGCGGAGCTGGTCGATCGAGAGCGGCGGGGTGTCAAACGCGCCGGCGGCGGACCCTGATGCGCGCTGAATGGCGTCGAGAATGTCGTCGACCTGGTGGATCGTCGATGTGTCGTCGATGACCCCCTGGGCCTGCAACTCGCGGGCGACCTCCTGGGCGTAGGTCTTCGTGCCGTAGCAGATGTCGCTCACGACGGCCAGCACCCACATCGGCGAGACGTGCAGCGTCGCCAGGCCCGCCAGGTCAACGAAGTTCCCAACCGCCTTGCGCGCAACGAACTCCCCCGCGTCGTCGTCGTCCGTGCCAGGCTTGCTCCCCTGCGCGCCGCCGACCGTTTCGGTAAGAAACGTGAGCGAGTTGGTAATGGCAATCTCGTAGGACTTCGAAGTCTGGAACGCCTGCGGTACGACGAAACCGGCAAGTTCCTTGACCGTGCCGGCCGTCAGTCCCACGGCACTGCGCACGATCCGTTCAGGCAACGACAGGCCGAACAGCAGGTTGCGGGTCAGCGGCGACAGCGCCGGTTGCGTCGCCTGGTCCGGCGTGAAAACAGGTTCGGCCGTTGGATCGGCCGAAGTTCCGGCGGGAGGCTGGTCGCTGTTCATGAGAGCGTGTACGCGGCACGTGAGGGGGCGGATCACCAGAATCCTGCGCTCGAAGCAGAGATTCCCGCGGCGCGCAACCAGCGGCAGGTCAGCGCGAGATCGTAGCCGATCCAGCGCATGTGGCGAAGACCGGGCAGGGAACCGCGGCGTCAGGCGCTGCGCCGCCGGTACCTGACGTCCGGCATCGGAAGAATGTGCGGCGCCGCGGCGGATTTCAGTTCGTCGACGTCCCAATCCGAATCGGCGCCGCGGGTCGACGAATTGCGGGAGACCAGCGTCAGGATGGCCGGCAGCGTGACCAGAGAGACGAACATGCAGCAACTGACGCCGATCACCAGCACCAGCCCGATGCTGACGAGGCCCTGGTGCGATGCACCGAGCATGGAAGCAAAGCCGACAATCGTCGTCGTGGAGGTCAGGATCACGGTATTCATCGTGCTGGGATTCGTGCGGTATAACCCGGCCTGACGCCGGTAATCATGAAGGACGTGCACGCCGCAGTCGACCCCCATCCCGAGCAACAGCGGGAGGACGATCAGATTGGCCGGGTTCAGGTCCACGTCGATCAGACCCAGGATGCCGAACATCAAAAAACCTCCTGCCAGGGGGGGCAGCAGCGCGAAACAGGTGTTGCGGAAATTCCGAAAATCGAGCACGGCGCCCACCGCCAACGCGACGCAGACGTAGAGACCCGCCAGCCACACTGGATCAACGGCGCGCTCTCCCGGAAAGCTGACCAGTGCGAATCCCACGACGCCCAGTGGTGCAATCAGCGCCACCCATCGGGGGCCCGGCTCCAGAGTGTCGATCAGCAGCACCAGGGACGTGACGACAAGCGCATAGATTGCCGCGTCGATGTAACTCTCGCGGATCTGCCGGGCGGCCTCGTAATTCTGCAGCGGAGTGCCGGTCACTTCCGGATCGACGGTCCTCAGATCCCGAACGAATCGCTCGAGCGGTTCCTCGTCCCAGACCTGCATGCGCGGATAGATCGTGAGCAGCCAGTCGCCCTGGTCGCTCACAAACCGCCGGCGCAGAGACTCCGGCAAGTCGGCAACTGAAACCGGCGTCGGATCGGCGATGGCGGCCAATGCCCGGAACTGTTCGTGCAATGCCCGGAGCATCGCGAACTGATATCCGGCGAGCAACTGGATCTGCGCCGGGAGCGGCATCTGTTCCAATGAGTTGAGAAACTGATCGAGCTGCGCCAGATCTCCGTCGATCGGACCGGGTCCGGTCTGCCGCAGGGCTGCGAACAGGTCTTCCAGTGCCGTTCCAACCGCCGCAGGGTCCATTTGTGGAAGTTCCCGGGGCAGAGTGGCGACGTTCGACAGGCGCGCATGGAACGCCTGAACGAGCAATGCGGTCTCGCGGGGGGGATAAGCGGGCAGGTACGAACCCAGTTCCTCCACGCGACCGACGGTGGGCAGCGCCTCGAACTGCTGTTTGAGCCGCCGCGAGGTCGCCGGGCCGTCG
>CAZWGW010000994.1:2288-2763 GCA_964633565.1 uncultured Planctomycetaceae bacterium | reverse complement strand
CTCGTCGACGTCCAGCAGCGAGAGCGCCCGCTCAGCGTGCTCCTCGGGCACGAGCAGCCGGACGTAGCCGACGGCGTTCCCGTAGTGCCACAGCGCGGAGACGGTCTCCGCGTTCTCGAGGTGGACCGGAATTCCCTCCTGTTCCAGTCGCAGCCGGGCCACTTCCGCCAAAGGGACGTTGACGTAGGAAGCGAGTGCGACGAGCTTGCCGGGCATGTCTGGTTCCCCGCGGCCTGAATCGTCAGTTGTGGCAACCGCACGACCCGCAACCCGATGAGGGCGGTGCGGGGACAAGTCCCTCGCGTGAAACCGGCTGCACTTCCACGATCCCCAGCCCGGCGGCCGCCGCCTGCAGCGCGAGTTTCGTGCTCTCGGGGCCGCGGTCATTGAGTACGTACAGAATGAGCTTGCGCCGGTCGAGCGTCCACACCAGGGCGATCAGTTGCAGGTCGATGCCCCACGCGGCGATGTGCTG
>CAZWGW010000994.1:0-2278 GCA_964633565.1 uncultured Planctomycetaceae bacterium | reverse complement strand
GAGCAAAAGACGGCGCCGCTGCACGT
Organism: uncultured Planctomycetaceae bacterium; assembly: GCA_964633565.1. Lineage (GTDB taxonomy): Bacteria > Planctomycetota > Planctomycetia > Planctomycetales > Planctomycetaceae > CAZWGW01. The sequence goes on along the minus strand of CAZWGW010000994.1, from coordinate 2,252 downwards.
CGTCGTCGGACGCCATGCGGATGACCTCGCGCACGACCTTCTCGTCTTCGGCGGCGCGATGCGGCTCCATTGAGGGGCGCACGGCTTCAAGGACCGTTCCCAGTTCTTCGCCGCGGTGCGTCGTGATGACGACGCTCTGCCCGCGGTGCAGCGGCAGCACCCCCTCCGCGCGGAAGTGAGCCACCTCCGGAACGGCGCCGTAGCGGACAAGGACTTCGATGGAATCAGGCATGTTGTTCACGATCATTGACCGTCGCGCGACGAGTCCGTTGCCATGTTCACCGCGTCCCGGCGGGACGCGCGCATCTATTGTCGCCGAACTTCGCCGTCATTGACAATCCAGGTCGACGCGCCCGACTGTGGATTGCTGGCCTTCCCGTGTTCCGCGACATTCAGCGTGGCGTCTGCGCCCGATCTCCGTAGAATGCCCCGCATGCGCGCACTGGTCCTCACGTTCGACCGACTGTCGCTGAGTTTCCTCGGCTGCTACGGCAACACGTGGATCGAGACTCCCCATCTGGACCGACTAGCCGCGCACGGCGTCGTCTTCGACGACTGCTATGCCGACGAAATCCCGGAGGCGCCGCGAATCCCCGCCGAGGGGTCCGGTCAGGGCGCGCCCACCGCCGGAGCAGCGGTGGGCGCACACCTGGTCGACATGCTCCGGAACGCCGGCGTTCACACGGCGCTCTGCATCGAACGTGGGTCCGGCCTGCCGCATGCCGCTTTCGACGAGGTGCATGAAATCGCAGGGAGCGATGGCCCGGACACACCGGCCCGCGAACGCCCCGGTGCGCTGGTCGTCGCCGAGGCTGTCGAATGCTGGCAGCGACAATTCCGTTCCGCGGAACACTCGCTGCTGTGGGTCGCCTCGCGCGGCATCCCGTCGCCGTGGCTGCCGCCCCCCGCGATCGCCGGCATCTATTGGGAGGAATTCTTCGACGCCGAGTCGCTGCGACTGGTGCTGGCAGCCGCAACAGGAAATGAATCGCTCGCGGTCGACACTGCGATCGACCCGGAGCAAACCCTGACGGCTTCCCTGGCCGGACTCGTGGAAACCGGTCTGTTGAAGCGCGGCGTCGTGCCGGAGCTTGAAGAGTTTCAGGACCTCAATCGCGCGGTCTATGCGGCGTACGTGTCGGCGATCGACGCGTGGTGCGGGACGCTGCTGGATGCAATCATCGCCACGGCGCCGGACGACCTGCTGCTGATCGTTACCGCCGCGCGTGGCGACCTGCTGACGCCGCACCCCTGCATCGAACGGGGCTGCCCGCCGATTGTTGATGCCGTCGTCCATGTGCCGCTGATCGTCCGAATCGGCGCAGGGGAACCGGTGGGGAGCCGACGCAGCGGACTGGTCTCGACAGCCGATATCCCGGCGACGCTCGCCGCGTGGTTTCAACGGCCGGCGCATGCCATGTTCGGCGACAGCCGCGACGTGTTGCCAATGATCCGCGGCGAAGCAGCCCCGGTGCGCGACAGCGTGGTGGTCGGCGCGGAGGGAATCGGCTGGGGCTTGCGAACCGGGGAATTCTCCTGCCTGTGTGCGGTGGAGCACGGCCCCGGCGGTGCTCCGCCCCGGCTGGGGCGGCCCTGGCTGTTCTCCAAGCCGGACGACGCGGGAGACTTCCTCGACGTCGCCGACCAGAATCCGGCCGTCGCTGCGTCGCTCGCGGCGCGGATTTCCGCCGTGACCGGGATCGCCGTCGGACAGGAGCCGGACCCGGTTGCCGCCGCGGCGACCTGAATTTCACACGGAGGTGAACGTTGATCCTTCACGCCGATAGCCCCTGTGGCATAGGATGCGGAGTCGGGCCGGTCGGTGTGCGGGATGCCCCCTTGCGGCCGGCCAGACTGTTCCGCCCCTGTGAAACCGGCAGGAGACCTGTCCAGCGATGACCCCCCAGGAATCGATTGAGAAACTCGGCAAGGCCTACGCCAGCATCCGCGAACAGATGTCGAAGGTGATCGTCGGGCAGAACGATGTCATCGATCAGTTGCTGATCGCGCTGTTCAGCCGGGGACACTGCCTGTTGGAAGGAGTGCCGGGCCTCGCCAAGACGCTGATGATCAGCACACTGTCACGCTGCCTGTCGATGACGTTCGCCCGCATCCAGTTCACGCCCGACCTGATGCCGGCCGACATCACCGGGACCGACGTCCTGCAGACCAACGTGGATACCGGGAACCGCGAGTTCCGGTTTATCCAGGGTCCGCTGTTTCATAACGTCGTGCTGGCGGACGAGATCAAC
>CAZWGW010000993.1:0-2772 GCA_964633565.1 uncultured Planctomycetaceae bacterium | reverse complement strand
CGGTCGGACAGCGGCCGCCGTCAAATGCGGCCGGACGAGCGCCGCGGCGAAATGCGGCCGGAGGTAAGTTTCCGTCGGCACAACCAAAGGGTTGAAAACTCCGGTTGAATTTGCGAATCCGGATTGCGGGTTGTCCGCGGTCCGGATTCGCGCCGTTTTGGGGGGTGCTCGGACCCGCCGATGCCATCGGCGGGCTTTGGCGGGGCGACGCGGGAACGTAACTTGAGGTCCCGGCGCTGAGCCACACGGGAATCACCGACGCTTTCCGGCCATCTCCGGGTCGCCCGGCGCGGCTGCTGTTCGGCCACGCGAGCACGTCCGGGCTTCTGCCGAATCCAGCGTGGCCTGTAACACTCCGTCCCGCCCGCCGCTTGATGGGGTAGTGACAAATCCACGGGAGACGCGAGAGGCGGCAGACTCGCGAGTTCCCATTCCCACACACTGCCGGCGATTGAAGGAGAACTGCGATGAAGAACATTCTGATTGCGATGGTCCCGATGTGCCTGCTGGCTTCCAGCGTGATGGCCCAGGACGACCTGTTCAGCGACCTGGCGAGCGGCAAGTCCGACTCGATCAACGCGGCGACGAGCGAACTGCAGGACCTGAGCCTGTCCAGTCTCGACGTGGCGGCCCTGAGCGAGAATGCCGGCGACCAGGCGAAGGCCGACACCACCGTGACCGATGACGCGATCGAAGCCTGCTTCCGTCGCTGCGGTTACTGGGGCGGCTACGGCGGCTGCTACAGCTCGTGCTGGTACAACTCCTGCTGGTACAACCCGTGCTACTACACGTACTACTGCTACCGGCCGGTCTACTACTCGTGCTATTACCCCACGTGCTACAGCTACTGGGGCTGCTACTGAGCCGCGATTCGCAGCGGCGTAACTGCCGATGCGATTTCGTCCGACGCCCGGTGATGAACAGTCACCGGGCGTCTTGTTGCGCGCTCAGTGCGAAACGGGGAACGACGTCCGGATTGACGACGTGCTGCGGCCAGCAGCCGAGCAGCACGTCGGCGGCATAGCGGGCGCCGCGGAGCTTGGAGTCCCGCGACGATTCGACGGAACTGCCGGCGCAGTGCGGCGTGAGCAGCACGTTGTCGAGTCCGAGGAGCGGATGGGCCGCGGGCGTGCCGGGAAGAGCGAAGACGTCGATGCCCTCAAACACATCGAGGGCCGCGCCGCCGATGCGTCGCGCGCGGAGCGCTGCGACGAGTGCAGCTTCGTCGACGATTGCGCCCCGCGCGGTATTGATCAGCACGGCGGTCGGTTTCATGAGGGCAATTTTCCCGGCATCGATCAGGTGCCGCGTGTCATCGACCAGTGGCAGGTGGAGCGAGACAAAGTCCGACTCGGACAACACGCGGTCGAGCGGCAGCAGTTCGACTTCGCATTGCCGGGCAACGGAGGCGTACTTTGCCGGATCGCGCGCCCAGGCGATGACGCGCAGTCCGAACGCCCGCGCACGGGAGGCCACAGCCTGCGCGCTGGCGCCGAACCCGACGAGGCCCAGTGTCTGCCCGGCGATGCGGTGCACGTCCGGATGGCTGCGGGCCGTCCAGTTGGCGGAGCGCATGGCCTGCATCATGAACGGCAGCCGGCGGGCGAACGCCAGCAGCAGTGCCAGCGCGTGCTCGGCCTGCTCGTGGAGACAGAAATCGGGGACGTTGGTGACGACGATGCCGCAGCGCGTCGCCGCCCGCACGTCGATCTTGTCGGTCCCCGCGCCAAGCCGCGCGATCACGCGGCATTTCGGCAGTGCTTCGATGACATCGCCCGGCAGGCGCGACGAGACGACGAGCAGTGCGTCGCAGTCGGCCGCGGCGGCCAGGATCTCATCCGGCTGCTGTCCTTCGACGGCGGCGAACTCCGCGGCGGCCCGCTGAAGTTCTGCGGCCTCGCCGGATTCCACCGGGTAAGTGACGGCATTGAGGCGTACGGCCTTGAACGTGGCGCTCAATGTTCGGCGCTCCGTCCCTGCGTGAATTCCTCAATCCAGCGCCGGTCCCAGAGTGAGGGGAACGTGCTCCGCCGGTACGGGTGGCGCGCACAGAGTTCTGTGTTCAGTTCAATGCCCAGCCCCGGCTTGTCGGGCAAGGCGAATTCTCCGCCATGCAGCGGGTTCCAGCCGCAGACGAGATCGGCCCGCCACGGAGCGTCGTAAACCGAGAAGTCCTCCTGGATCATGACGTTGGGCGTGGACCAGTCGAAGTGCAGCGCCGCGCAGAGGGCGACGGGGCCGATGGAGCAGTGCGGCGCGATGCGCATGTCCTGCGCCTGCGTGAGGGCAGCGATCTTCTTGCCGATCCAGAGTCCGCCGCAGTGCGCCAGGTCGGGCTGGACGACGTCGCACGCGCGCATTGCGGCCAGCCGCGCGAATTCTTCCAGCATGTAGAGCCGCTCGCCCGCCGCGATCGGCACGCTCAGCGACTGCCTGACTTCCCGGAGCAGATCGAGGCTGTGCGGCGTGACGGGTTCTTCGTACCACGCCGGTCGGTATGGGGCGAGCCGCCGGCCGATGTCGAGTGCGCAGCCGACCGAGAGCCGGCCGTGTATCTCGATCATCAGTTCCGTGTCGTCACCGACGGATTCCCGCACGGCAGCGACGATCCGCTCGACTTCGAGCATCCCGACGTGTGACATGTCCTTCCAGGCGACGCCGAACGGGTCGAACTTCATCGCGCGGCAGCCGCGGGCGACGACATCGCGGGCGCAGCGGGCGTAGTCTTCGGGTGTGACGGCACCGCCATACCAGCCGTTCGCGTACGCGGTG
>CAZWGW010000992.1:0-2777 GCA_964633565.1 uncultured Planctomycetaceae bacterium | reverse complement strand
ATGCAACTGTTCTACGATCAGAATGACCTGCCCGTATCGAGGAAGCTCAAGGACGAGCGATTCAACTGGCTCCAGGACATCGGGGCCGTCGAACTTGGTGAGGCGCGACCGGACGCAACCGGGTTCCTCTTTGGCTACCAGTACGGCGCAGCGCAGCTCGTGAATCAGGTTGGCGATCGCCCGGGCATCCACGATCGGCCCGACGAACGACAAGAGCTGGTCAACCTGGATGATGTCCTCCGTATGCTGACCGATCACAGGATTGAGGTGCCGACGCCCAGGACATGGGTGCTGGAGATCGACCGGGAACTTCCTGACGATCTGGAGTTCCCGTTGTTCCTGCGCACGCGCAGGGGTTGGAGACACCGAGGTTGTCTCCGCAATTCAAACGAAAACAGCCGCATGCGGAGATGTGCAAGCGGCTGTGAGTGGAGGCGGCGGGAATCGAACCCGCGTCCTGTGAACCCTGAGGTGAGGCTTCTACGTGCGTAGTCGGTCGTTTACCGTCCTCGCTGCGCTCCGCACGGCCGACAGGGCCTCGCGCAGCCAGGCCGCAACTTGTCTCGCTGCCGACGTAGCGACCAGTGACCGGCAGCCAGCCTAATTTTGTGACCGGCCTTCGGACTCCTCAGGCGGGGATTCCTGGGCCGGAGTTGCCGTACTAGGCAACCATCGCGAACTGCTTGTTGGCAGTTGTTGTGTGATCAGCTTTTTACGTGGCCAACTGATCAACCACGGCACGCCACCCGCACCCGCGGTGAACCAGTCGAAGCCGATCGCCCCCGGGAGTGATGGTGCGGCGACGCGCGGGGCGCCGCCGACAGATCTATTTTATCGGCACGGGAGGCGGGGTCAATGAGCGTGTGTCTGCCTGAGGTGGGCTTGCGATCCTGCGATTGAAGGCCCAACCGCCTGCGGTTGGCCTGGTTTACCACAGCTTCCACCATTGAGTTCGGAGTTTGCCTTCTCCCCGGCTCGCATGCATGAACACCGGGGATTCCACGTGAGTCGTCCAAACGTCATCTCCGATCACCGACGAGAGGCACCGGATGATCGACGTCGCGCGATTGCGGAAGTCCGGAATTTTCGCGAGCAACAGCTCCCGCGGAAACCGCACGATAAAGTGTGTCTCGTCATAATCGGGATCGCGGGCCTGCGCGAAGAACTCACCGTTCTCAGCGTGTACCTGCATTTCCCAACATTGATCCGCGTCCCAGAAAACTTCACCCGAGTCTCGCGCCGACACGTCATCAAAGAACCGCTCCATCTCGGAATACGTGTCGTACCAGGGGAACCCAATGTGAATCCCTTCGGCTGTATTCCAAATCGATAGTCGCAACCAGAAATAGTGCCGGATCGCGTTGAAATCTAACCCGTGTTTCTTCGCCAGTCGAATCACTTCCGCATTATACCGCTCCAACTCGAGTTCGTAGCCGATCGCTTCTGAAGTGCGGACCATTGATGGAACATGCCGCGGAATCTGCGGAGATGGAAGCGGTTCCACGAATTTCCGTTCGCCGATTTCCCGGAGGCGATCAGGTCCGAAGTAGAAATCGTTCTGCAGGAGGAAGCAGATTTCCACTTCGATGGCTGTGATCGGCTTGGCTCGTGGGAACCACGACTGCATGAACGGCGATCCTATTGTGCGGCAACACAGCCAACTGCCATGCTGTCGTCACCTCCCCTTGGCAGTCAATTCGTGGACACGTCTGCTCGCAGCGTGGATTGTATTCAAACGCAAACGGATTGCCGACAGCCCCCGTGTCACGCGCTGATCCGTGACAGCCGCACGGGCGTTTTAGACGACCCGTCGGCTTTCCGATGTCGCGTGCTCCGCGAATTGCAAATTCCCGTGCCGTTTCCCAAGATGACGCCCGCCGCTTGCGGCCGGTGGTTCACGGTGGCAGGGTTGTCAATCTTCGACCGGAGCACAGGACGTGTTCAATCGCCATTCCTCCTCAGGCCCCTCGCTGTCGGTCGCACATGAGCGGAAACACGGCGGGAAGGGCTGCCTGATCCCGTTCTTCGGCCTCTTCTTCCTCGTCGGCGCGGGGATGTTCTACTGGATGACCGTCCGCCCGATGCTTGGCATTCTCGCGGCCCGGAGCTGGGCCGAGACGCCCTGCACGATCGTCAGCAGCGAGTTGGAGGTCCATCACGGCGACGGAGACACGTACTCGATCGAAATCCGCTACGACTACACCTTTGCCGGGCGGCAGTTTCACGGCGACCGCTACCACTTCATGAGCGGGTTCTCATCCAGCGGCCGGACGGGGAAGCAGGCGGTCGTCGATCAGTATCCGGCCGGGGCGCAGGCGGTCTGTTACGTTGATCCCGGCGATCCGTCACAGGCGGTCCTCAACCGCGGCCTGATCGCCGAACAGTGGTGGGGACTGTTCCCGCTGCCGTTCCTGCTCGTGGGGATATTCGGCCTGCTGTTCACGACCGGCATCCTGGGGAAGAAGAAGGCCGACGCCAGCGGGTTGCCGGCGCTGTCGGGAGACCAGTCGACGGCCGGCGGCGACGACGCCTACGACGCGTGGTCCGCGGAGGCCGACGAGGAACCGGACGGGCCGGTCACGCTCAAGCCGAAGTACTCTCCCCTCGCCAAGTTTCTCGGGATCGTCGCGATCGCGCTGTTCTGGAACGGCATCACGTCGGTCTTCGTGTACCAGGCGGTGAAGAGCTTTCAGCGCGGGCAGCCGGAATGGTGCCTGACGATCTTCATCACCCCCTTCGTGCTCGTGGGCCTGCTGCTGATCGTCGGCATCTTTCAC
>CAZWGW010000991.1:0-2779 GCA_964633565.1 uncultured Planctomycetaceae bacterium | reverse complement strand
CCGGCGAGACATCGAGCGCCTGGCCCAGCGGTACCGGCTGCGGCTGGCGTCGTAGTGGCCCAGACGCATCCATCGGAGAGCGGCGCCGTGGGTGCCGTGTACCTCACCCGGCACGAGATCGCAGCACGCGTGTCCGAGCTGGGGCAGGAGATCGATCGACTCGAGATTGCGGTCATCCACGACGCCGGAACGTTGTCGGGGATATTTGATCAGCAGCGGGACCGACAGGATCTCCGCGAGATTGGCCCCCTCCGGTTCGCGACGGGAAAGACCGGGAACAAACGCAACTCCATGATCCGCGGTGACGATCAGCAGGCACTCGTCAAAGACTCCCAGTTCCTCCAGCCGGTCCTGCAGTTGCCCGATGAAGCGGTCGACATAGCCGAGTTGCAGCAGATACGCCTGCCAGGCCTGTTGTACGACCAACTCGTCGTCGGTCCAGGTCTCACCGTGCATTCCGAAACCTCCCAGGGGCGTCTCCATCCCGGCGAGGTCCTCGCGATGCCGCCGACCGGACGGGAGGTAGCACCACGGATAGTGGGGGAGGCACAGATGGATGAACGACAACACGGGCCTCTGCGAATGATCGAGGCAAGCCAGGAACCGGCGGCATTGCGAGTCCCTTTCTCCAATCCAGGGATTGTGGAACAGACCCTTGCCGTGAACGGGGCGAATCTGGTAGTCGGCCGACAGGCCGTACCACTCGGGCGAAATCGGCGGCAATGCCAGGGGCAGGTTCGCTGGTAGAACGGCGTCCAGATAGACGCCGCACAGGTTGGGCAGCACCACTCCGACGCGGGGGACCATCTCCCGGGGATACGAGGGGGGCGCGCGGTTCAATTCCTGCGACGCAAGGCGCGCCACCGATTCAAAGATCACAAAATCGTACTGTCCCGTATCCTGCAGCAGACGGAACAGGTTCTGCGGGTATTCCGCCTCGACCGCCGGTCGATTGACGCCGTGCGGCATCGTCCCCGTGAGTAACGACGGAACCGCAAAGGGCGTGCGGGGGTGGACCGTCGTCGCATTGCGATACCAGGTCGCCGTGTCCGACAGGCGGGCAAAATGCGGATACCGGACCCGATCGATTCGATTGTCCGCATCCAACAGGGACATCCCGCAGAATTCGTCAAAGACCACCATCACGACCGGGACGGGACGTTCGGCGCGGACCGGCGTCCGTTCCCGGCGGGCCGGATCAAGCGCCGTGGCCGCCGGGCCGAGCAGCAGAAACGCCGCGGGGAAGAGCACGACCGCGGGTGACGCCCACGCGATCCAGCGTGGAAACCATTCCGTCCGGGAGCAGGCGATCGTCATCAGTACTCCCGCCGACAGCGCCAGCGACATTCCCAGGTAGCCGGAAAACCCCGACTGCAGTAACGAGCCGTGCTCCACCAGATGCCGGGCGACCGGACAGGCGATCACAGTCAGCAGCAGTCCGCAGAACACAAGATGCGCCGTCCGCTGCCATTGTGGACTGACCGACCGGAGAAGTGTTTCGACGACTGCCATCAGCGTCGGGACGCACAGGGACACGACCCCGGCCAGCAGGATGAGGCTGCCGCGGGTGAGCCCGTGGTCCAGGAGATACGTGACGTGTCCCGACAGCCGATCGAACAACGGCTGCGATACGCCGAAGGCGCTCAGCGTGTACAGTTGCAGGAGTTCGCGCGCAAATCCCCGATCAAGCAGGCTCGATTCGTTCCGAAGCATCTTCGCGGCGGGTTCCAGATTACGTCAGGCCAGCGGCCGACTCGCTCTCCATGACCACCGCGCGCACGTTCCTCTCCGCGGAGCGACGAGCGCTCCCGCTGGACGGCCAATTGGCAGGCCGACAAACAAGCCATCACCGGTTTGGCTTCCGCCTGCTGCAATGAACACCGGTCCGGCGACGGGGTTTCGTCAGAAATCCTGCGGACATGAGAGCCGGCTGGCCTGCTGCGTACCGCCTCGCCGCGAAGGTTCGCGACGATTCCCGCGACGCGCGCCCGACGTCAGCCGGACCACGAGACCGTCCTGCCATCCGAGAGGCACATAGTCGAGAGGCCCGTCGCGCCGATCAGGTCGCTGCGACGCCACTCATTAGTATTAATATGTATATTATATAACTACATCAACAGAAAGTCCTTGTCAGCAACGCAGAGCCCGGTTGATGTCCCGGTTGTCCCCTCAGAGTCATTTTCAATATTCGGCACAGTTTCCGGCAATTCAATATTGACATAGCGTCTTGTTTCGGTTGAGATTTTCATAACGGCTTGTGAGGGATCGATGCCCGAAGCAGTTAAACCATCAACGCCCGAGTGAGTTGGGAACGGATGGCAGGTCCTTCTTCGATTTGTGGACGATCTTCGACCTTGCGGCATGGGACGCCCGGCGCCGGTGCATTGTGCGCCTCGCCGCAGTCGATGTTTCCACAGCACGTTCCGGCGATTCGCGCTCGCGCGCTGTACCTGTTCCCCGCAGTACCTGGCCGCCCGCTGCGGGTCTGTCTGTGGAGCGCCGGCGTGCACTCCACCCGGCAGGCGGGCTCCCTCCGCCGTGCGCCTGGCGCACGTGCTGCGGCGGGGGCGTGCGGACACGTTCGGCAGCGACGCGGACGCCGGCAACGTGCTCCCGCGATGAGCGATTGACGCAGGCAGGCGTCCGCCACCGATGGCGGATACCTCCGCGCTGCGGCCGCGCCTTCCCGTGGTGTATCCGGTAATTGGTGGTAGCGGCCAAAACGTCATGCCGGCCCTCACCCCCGGCCCCTCTCCCACCTCGAAGTCCTGTCCATATT
>CAZWGW010000990.1:0-2790 GCA_964633565.1 uncultured Planctomycetaceae bacterium | reverse complement strand
CGGGAGCAGCGTGCCCCCCCGCCGCCGGACCAGGTCCAACATCAGGGGGCCGGCGACGACCAGCGTCTCCTTGTTGGCGAAGGCGACGGTTTTCCCGGCGTCGAGGGCGGCCCACGTCCCCTGCAGTCCCGCCGCGCCGACGATGCCGGCGACAACCAGATCGACGTCCGGATGAGCCGCCATCCGGCCCACGGCGTCGGGACCGAACAGCACCTCGCCGTCGCCAAACACACCCGGCGCCACGTGCGTGCGGAGGGACTCGTCCGACAGGACCGTCCAGCGGGGGCGATAGCGCTGGCACTGGTCGGCAAGAAGTTGCCAGCGGGAATGGGCCGTCAAACCAATCACGGACAGCCGCTCGGGGTGCGCATCGATCACGTCGAGGCAACTGGTGCCAATCGATCCGGTCGAACCCAGTACGGCGATCCGCTTCATCGCTGCGCGCCCATCCACTGCGCGGACTGATTCCCGCGAGGGACCGTCCCCCATCGAGAGCAGGTCACGCCCACCATGCCGGCCTGTGCCGGCGAACCAATACCGGCGGCATTCTAGGGGTAGAACCGACCCGCCGCAAGACCGTAATTGCAGACAGGAACTGCAATTACGCTGAATCGGGCGTATCCTTGCGACCGAAATGGATCGGTTGCATCAGCTACCCGGCGTTGTGGTCGGCGATGATCCCGCAGCCTGCTTGGACCGGATCAGCCGCACCAGCCGGGACTTCGTACGAGCGGCGGCATTCTTGTGAATCAAATGCTTGTCGGCCGCCTGATCCAGTTTCTTCGAAACCTGCCGCAAGGCAGCTTCCGCGGCAGCCGCGTCCCCCGCCGCCGCAACTTCGCGCAGTTTGCGAACGGCGGTGCGCAACGCGGATCGCTGCGAGCGGTTCTGCAGGCGGCGCTTGATGTTCTGACGCAGGGCCTTCTTGGCGGTCGTGGTATTAGGCATAGTCGGTGGGTCGAGCGGTCATTCCTGTCGTTGTCTGGTCGTGTCCGGTCAGCGCTGGACGCTTCGCGCCCGGATTGCACAGTTTATGGGCCATGACCGTGGAAATCCAGCCAGTCTCCGGGTTTCGGCGGGATTCAGGCCGCAGGAGCGGCAGGGGCCGGTGTGTGGCCGCGAACCTTCATGTTAATCATCTCCACGACCAGCGAGAACGCCATCGCGAAGTAGATGTACCCCTTGTTGAAGTGCGTGCCAATCCCTTCCGCCACGAGCAGCACGCCGATCAGGATCAGGAAACTCAGCGCCAGCACCTTGAGCGTCGGATGCCGGTCGATGAACCGGCTGACGCCGCCGGAAAACGCAAGCATCACCCCCATCGAAATGACGATCGCCGTGATCATGACCCACAGTTTGTCCGGCGTCACCATGCCGACTGCCGTAATCACCGAATCCAGCGAGAAGATCATGTCGAGCACGGCAATCTGGGCGATGACACCCGCGAAGCTGGCAGCCCGGGTCTGGCGGTGGTGCTCGGCCCCCTCGATCTTGTGAAGGATTACGAGCACGCTTTTGCCGATCAGGAACAGCCCGCCCGCCAGCAGGATCAGGTCGCGCCAGGAGACGGCGTTGATCTCCAGGTGCGGATGCTGCTCCGTCCCGGTCGCTCCGCCCGCTGTCGCGCCCGGCAGGATCTCCGGGCTGAACCACGTGTCAGGCAGGAAATCCGACAGGTGAAAGATCGGTTGGGTCAGCCCGAGGATCCAGCGAATGCACAAGAGCAGCCCGATGCGGGTGAGCAGCGCAATGGTCAGCCCGATCGTGCGCGCCCGGCCCCGTTGATCCACCGGCAGTCGCCCGGCCAGGATCGCGATGAACACGATGTTGTCGATCCCCAGGACGATCTCCATGGCGGTGAGCGCCACCAGGGCAATCACGATGTCCATACCGGTCTCCAGAACAACGAGGTCCGCTCGACGCGAGCAGGGATGATACGCACTTGTCGTGCATTCTCCCAGACACAACGCGTCATTCCATCAGCCGTTCAGCCGCTCAACCTTCGTTTAGCCGCGCCCCGCAGGGAAGCGCTTTGCGTCGACGCGTCACGTCTCTCTCCGCAGATACCACGCAAACAACATCCGGAACGGCGGCGTGAACTTCTCCGGGTGCTCCTGCATACGGACCGCGACATCGTGCGGATCAGCCCATTCCAGCGATTCGATCTCGTGCAGATCGGGGACGGGCGTGTCGTCCGTCGTCGCGCGATACAGCCGCGTGTGCTCGTTGGCCGTTTCCGGGCCGGCGGGAAATGAACCGATGTACTCCAGCGGGGCCGTCAGTCCCAGTTCCTCCTGCAGTTCACGCCCGGCAGCCGTGTCGTAATCTTCCCCGGCGTTGAGGTGGCCGGAACACGAGGAAGTGATGCGTCGCGGATACTCGTCCTTGTGTGCCGAGCGATGATGCACGAGGAACTGGCCGCGGGAATTGAACACGAAGATATGCACAGCCCGGTGCATTAGCCCCCGGGCATGCACCTCGCCGCGCGGCGCCTGGCCGATGACGCGGTCGTCGGCATCGCAGACGTCGAACAGTTCGTGGAGGTTGTCGGCGGGCATTGGTCTAAATAATCCCATGCAAAGGGGATCCCGGCGCTCCCAACCGGTCCACCCGCCGCGCCACCTCCGGGTCGGGTACGAGCGGCGGCGCGTGGTGCGGCTTGATCCGCGCGTCAATCACCAATGGCCCGCGGCAGCCCCAGTGCTTCTGGTCGGTAAACGCGTCGCCTCCGGATATGTCGGCCGCCGGGTTCGAGCGTGTGAACGTCACCCACAAAAAGTTGTTCAGCGT
>CAZWGW010000989.1:0-2797 GCA_964633565.1 uncultured Planctomycetaceae bacterium | reverse complement strand
CCACGAGCCGCCGCGGATCACACGCCACTCCCCCTGTTCGTTCCAGCGGTCGTCACACAGCGGGTCAATCGCCCGCTTCCGCGGCTGCTGGTAGCCGTCGCGGTCGAACTGTGTGTAGAACGTGTCGAGATATCGATCCGCGCACCACTCCCACACGTTGCCGTGCAGATCGCGCAGCCCCCACGGGTTTGCCGGGTATGATGCGACGGGCGCGGTGAAGACATGCGGGTCGGACGGGTCCTTTTCGGGATCGAAGATCCACTGCCGCGTGGCCCGCCGCGGCGCGACCCGCTCCAGTTCGACGTTACCGATGTTGGCCCGCTCGTGGATCACGTGCCGATAGGCGTCCCCGAATGAGAAGTAGGTCGTTGCGCCGGCGCGGCAGGCATACTCCCACTCTGCTTCGGTCGGCAGCCGATAGGGGACGTGCTCTTTCTCACTCAACCAGCGGCAGAATGCCAAGGCGTCTTCCCAGCTCACGCCGACGACCGGATGGCTGTCTTCCTGCGGGAAGCCCGGATTCCGCCAGTTGAATTCCGGTTTCTGCCGGAACGCCCACTGGTACGACGGCAGGTCCGGCGGCGGAGTCGGGTCCCAGCCGACGATCCCCTCCCCGCTCTGCTCGGCCGTCGTGCGGTAATCCGTCGCGTCGACGAACTGCTTGAACTGGCCGACGGTCACCTCGGTCGTCGCCAGATAGAAAGGGCGCGTGAGTACGACCGGATGAACGGGAGATTCATCCTCGGTGCTGAAGGACGTATGGTCCTTGGAAAAGCCGGGGGCGGCGTCGCGCTCCCCCATCTCGAACCGTCCTGCCGGCAGGATCCGCAGCGTGCTGCCGAGTGAGTCGGTGACGGTGTTCTGCTCCTGAGCAATTGCGGGCGATGCCACGATCAGCAGTGCCCAGGCGCAAGCGAGCCATCGTGCGGGCCGGGCCGCCAGACTCCCGCCCGAATTCCTGGCGAATTCGGCTACGTTCCGCATGATGCGCATTGTCAAATCACCGAGACTCACCCTGACACGAGCTCCGAAATCACGCCGCGGCTGTCCTGCAGCGTCTCCATGGGGACGCCCATACGGTCCGACAGCGTGTGCCACACCCGCGCCAGGGGAGTGTTGTCGGCGAGCTTCAGGTGCGTGTGGTGTTTCACGCCCAGCGCGGCGCCGCCGAACACGGCGGTCGGCAGCTTGTCCCGCGAGTGGTCGATCCCCATGCCGCTGGAATACGCCAGGAGCGAGTGATCGAGCAGGCTGCGCGCGTCCGGCTGCTGGATCGCATCGAGCCGCTGCAGGAAGCCGGCCCAGAAGCCCATGTTGATTTCATCGACCTGGGCGAGCTCGTCGAGGTTCTTGGGATCGTTGTTGTGGTGCGTCAGGGCGTGGAAGTTCTTCGAGACCTGGTGGACCGGGAACGTGCCGCCGTTGATTTCCCGCCGCACGTTGTACGTGATGACGCGGGTCGAGTCGGTCTGGAACGCCAGCGCGATCAAGTCGAACATCAGCTTCGAAAACGCCGGATAGTCGAATCCCGGCGCATGCGGCGTGTAGGGACGGCTGTAGTCACCCAGGTCGTCGAGCGCCGGACTGGGTTTCGGCTTCTGCGACCAGTCGACGTCGCGCTGCAGTTGCG
This sequence comes from uncultured Planctomycetaceae bacterium, assembly GCA_964633565.1. Lineage (GTDB taxonomy): Bacteria > Planctomycetota > Planctomycetia > Planctomycetales > Planctomycetaceae > CAZWGW01. The sequence goes on along the minus strand of CAZWGW010000989.1, from coordinate 1,167 downwards.
ATTCGATCTCGCGGACCGAGTTGAAGTATTCGTCCAGCTTCTGGCTGTCGGCCTTGCCCACGGTCCGCTGCATCTGTTTTGCCTGCGAGCGAACGTAATCGAGGATGCTCCCCCGACGGCGGAACCCCGCGTCGCGGACCCGCGCCTCGCGCTTGTTGTCCACCTGGAACAGCCGCGCGAAGAGGACGTGCGGATCGTTTTCCGCGGCGAGCGGAATGCCGTTTTTGTTCCACGACAGCGTGCACAGCCCCTGCTGGCCGAAGTTGGTGCCGCGTTCGATCGAGAGCTGCAGCGAGGGAAAACGTGTTTCGTGGCCGATCGCGCCGGCGACGACCTGATCGGCGGAGATGCTGCTTTTGATGCCGCTCGACGTCCACCCTTCGGCCCCGGTCAGAAACGTGTAGTCCCCCGTGTGGCCGCCGCCGTGCTCCAGGTACGTCCCCGAGACGATCGTCATCTTCGAGCGGAACGCCTCCAGCGGCCGGACGATCCGTGGCAACACACATTCCGGCCCGGTCTCAGCGGGGAAGAATTCGCCGACGTTCATGCCGGTGCCGTAATGGGCCACGAGCATCCGCGGCGGTATGGCCGGGATCGCCCCGCCGGCCCAGGCGCTGCGCGGGAGCATCGCCTCGAGCAGCGGCAGTGACACCGCGGCGCCGACGGCCTTCAGGACTGTGCGACGCGACAACGGACGTGCGGCCGACCGACGAATACTCATGGAAGCTCCTCGCAAAGGATCTGTCGTCTCAGGGATCATACTCCAATCTGCAGCCCCGATTGAACGGCTCATGGCGGTCCTTATGGTACAGGTTGATCAACCGCCTCATACGCCACCCGGCCGGGACCATCGGCGGACAGCCAGATCCGGTCGATTGTCAGATCCAGTTCGGTGTCGATGCTGCAGAACGAAAAGCCCGCCACCATCTAGCCGGCGGCAGGGGACTCCGTTGTGAACTGGTCGTTGAGTTTCTTCTCGAACGCCGAAAGGGGGATGTGCACCGTCCGCCACCGGCCTGCAACGTTCCACAGTTCGTCGTCGCGATAGCGGTTCAAAAAGTAATCGGGCCGCGCGGGACCAGTGGGGCGCGTCGTCAGCAGCAGATTACACCAACTCGGGCGACGTGCCAGGCGGTACGTGAAGTTGAGATGCGTCGTCGGCGTCAC
>CAZWGW010000988.1:0-2804 GCA_964633565.1 uncultured Planctomycetaceae bacterium | reverse complement strand
CGTCCTCCATCACCTCGATGTAGGGATACGTGTCGCTGCGGCTGTCGGGGTCGAGGATCAGCGCGTCGCAGACGACGTTGCTCTTGCAGTCGGTCGCTCCGTCCTGCACTTTCACCAGCCCGCGGTAACTGGCGCGGCCGCCGTCCTTGCTGATCGACTTGGAGACGATGCGGCTGGAGGTATGCGGGGCGCAGTGCACCATCTTCGCGCCGGCGTCCTGGTGCTGACCGTGGCCGGCGAACGCGATCGACAGCGTCTCGCCGCGTGCGCCGGGCTCCATCAGGTACACGGCCGGGTATTTCATCGTCAGCTTGGAGCCGAGGTTGCCGTCGATCCATTCCATCAGCGCGTCGCCATAGGCCATCGCTCGCTTGGTGACGAGGTTGTAGACGTTGTTCGACCAGTTCTGGATCGTCGTGTAGCGGCACCTCGCGCCGCGCTTGACGATGATCTCCACGACGGCCGAGTGCAGCGAATCGGTCGTGTATGTCGGGGCAGTGCAGCCCTCGACGTAGTGCACACTGGCCCCTTCGTCGACGATGATCAGCGTTCGCTCGAACTGCCCCATGTTCTGGGTGTTGATGCGGAAGTACGCCTGCAGCGGGTACTCGACCTTCACTCCGGGAGGCACATAGATGAACGACCCGCCCGACCAGACGGCCGAGTTGAGGGCCGCGAACTTGTTGTCGCTGGGCGGGATGACCTGTCCGAAGTGCTCTTCAAAGATCTCCGGATAGAGCTTGAGGGCGGAATCGGTGTCGGTGAACAGCACTCCCTTGTCTTCCAGTTCCTTGAGCAGGCTGCCGTAGACAACCTCGGACTCGTACTGCGCCTTCACGCCCGACAGGTATTTGCGTTCGGCCTCGGGGATGCCGAGCCGCTCGTACGTCTTGCGAATGTCTTCCGGCACTTCCTCCCAGGACTTCTCCTGTTTCTCGGAGGCCTTGACGTAGTAGTAGATGTTCTGGAAGTCGAGTTCGCTCATGTCGCCGCCCCAATTGGGCATGGGCTTGGCGAAGAACTGTTCCAGCGAGTTCAGACGGAACTCGCGCATCCACTGCGGCTCCCCCTTCATGACGGAGATCTGGGCCACGATGTCGCGGTCCAGCCCCTTGCGGGAGACGTAGGCGTAGTGGTCGGTCGGGTCGTGAAAACCGTACTGGTATTCGCCGATGCCGACGTCGGGTTTTTCGGTGATGAGGGCTTCGGTGGTGGACATATCTGGGACTCCTTGTCGGAGGTGGCTGTGAGTGGTGACTGGTGATTGGTCGGAGTTGCAGCAAATCGCTATTCGCCGCGGAGCATTGCCAGCGCCAATTGTACGTCGATCTCGCCGCGGCGACCTGCTTCAAATACTTCGCGAACCGGCAGCCGGAAACCGGGAACAACGGTCCCGCCGTCGAGCAAGTCGTCGATGCCGAGCGTCATCATGTCATCCGGAGAGGTCCAGACCTGCTCAGTCCCTGAAGCGAAGAATTCGTGGCGCTTCCGTTCGATCTCCTTCTCCGTATTGCCGGGACTGAACACTTCAACGGCGAGGTGCGGCGCCACGCTGGAAATCGCATCGTGCGGCACGATACGGCCCGGCACGCGCTCCCAGCGGACGACATAAATGTCGGGAATCCGCATGTTCCCCGTCTGCATCCGGGTCATCGCGCCGTCGCCGATCACGAACCCGATGTGGGTCTGCGCCGCCCACAACTCGAAATAGGTGGCCAGCACCTGCCGGATCCGGCTTTCCGGATATCCCATCGCTTTCTCCACGAGGACGCCTTCGATGAGTTCACAATGCTCAACGCGGATCGCATCATCTTCGGTCGCCGTCCCCGGGCGCGGGTCCCACCGAATCCGGTCCAGCGGAATGTCCCCCAGTCGCGACACAATGTCGGACAGGGTTGCCGGTCGTTGTTCTTGCAGTATGCCGGACATGGATCGCCTCAACGGATTTTCAGAACCGGCTGGTCAGGATGCGCCGGGTTCGGGACGACACGCTGATTGGCACAATCGACCAGCAGATCCGTCATCTCCAGCACAGTTTGGCCAATCAGCACCTCGTCTCCCAGCACCAGGCACTCTACGGTTGCGTCTCTGCGGTGAATCGTGAATTCGACTGGATCGGTGACAGGGACGGTTTCCTCGCGACCGTCGGCGTATTGAGCGACGCGCTGCTTGGGCGTATCCAGGCCAAGTTGTTCGGCAACGAACGGCGGAATGACGCTGGAAACGGCGCCCGTGTCCACAACGGCCTCCGCTTCGTAGACCCTGATCCGGTCGGAGGGGATTTCACCGCGTCGCGCGCGCATCTGGTCGAATGCATTGCGCAACTGAACTTTCACGCGCACTTCACTCATGGGAAGTTCCCCTGCAGGCGGCTTGACCCGAACAGCCGACTCCGGAACGCTGGCCATCGTGATCGTCATGGTACTACCAACTGCTGTCGTTAGGGTTCCGTCGTCGTTACTTGGCCACAACCGCCGGCTCCTTTTCCTTCTCCCGGGCCTCCCTGGCCGCCTGCTCCTCCGCCGCCTCTTGCGGGTGCCGCTCGCGGATTGCCGCGTATCCGTTCGCGTGGACGTCGTGCGCCAGCGCACCCCCTTGGGCCGATTCCACCACCCGTCCGGCCAGCATCACGTGCGTGAAGTCCGGCTGGTTGAACTCCAGCAGCCGCTCGTGGTGCGTGATGATCAGCGCCCCCATGTGCGGGCCGGAGAGTTTTTTCAGTCCTTCGCTCACGACGCGCACCGCGTCGCTGTCGAGGCCGGAGTCGGTCTCGTCCAGGATGGCGAGCTTCGGGTCGAGCACCA
>CAZWGW010000987.1:0-2805 GCA_964633565.1 uncultured Planctomycetaceae bacterium | reverse complement strand
GTCGGCTGGATCGGCATTTTGAACGGCTGGCCGTTCTCGGCTGCGAGTCGCGGCTTGGGGTCGAACGTGTCCCTCTGCGACGGCCAGCCGTCCATGTAGAAGAACACGACGTGTTTGGCGCGGGCCGCGAAGTGCGACGGCTTCGGCGCGAACGAACCCTCTGCGCGGGGCTGCTGCGAGGCAAACGCCGGCTCCTGCAGCAGCGCGGCAAGCGCTGTCGCGCCAAAGCCGGTGGCGGCCTGCTGGAGCAGCCGGCGGCGGGTGATGGGGACGGAGGTGAAGCGGCGGCAGTGCATCAGGGTCATTTTCGCTTTGATCGAAGCTTCCGATCGATTTCCGATCGAAGTTCGGCCAACTTCGGCACGGATGTGACGTTCTCGCTCATGTCACAAATGTCGGACAGTTGCCGCTCAATGAAATTCCAGTCGAGCGACTTCCAGTGCCAGGCAATCAGGTATTGGAGGTCTGCCAGGTCCTGGGACCGCCCGGCAAACGCCTTCATCACAATCAGGTCCTGGACCGCACACACGCGCAATACGCACCCCGGCATGAATTCGTACGGCTCGGCGCGATCGATAACCGCTCGAACAATTCCTGTACCTCGCGCGCGGCGGCAAAGACGTCATTCATGTCTTTTCCGCATCAGTTTTCGGTACCACTCCACCATCCCGCACTCGCGCGGCGGCCCCCGCTTGAGGTTCACGTCCTGCATGAGTTGGACGAATGCCACCTTTTCTTCCAGCGTGGCCTCGCGCCAAGGGGTGCACAGTCGGTCGAATTCCATCTGTTCGTACGCTTCGCGTTGGCGCCTGAGGACCTCGCGCATCTGTTCCCGAGTGAGTTCCATGGAAGCGGAGCGGTTTGTTGCGTCTTTCCTTCTGTGATGAGGCAAGGGCATAGCGCACGGCCTACTCAACGGCATAATCGGTTAAGCGCCGCGTCGCAGGCCTCTTGAAGGCCAGCACGATGTGCGACTTGGGAACTCCATGCCGTTCCAGTTCGACTGCAACCCCTTGCTCGGTACCGTCCTGCTGGACCCAGCATTTCCCGTTGATGATGTCAAGATGAATGAGGCAGGCGTGAACGCGGCGATCATCCCATCCGACGGCGATCAGCAGGTAGCGGTCGCGCTGGTCGTCAAAGACGACTTCGGTTTCAATCGCTCCAGTCGAATATCCGAGCGCAGCATATTCGCGGATCACGGTCCGGACTGCTTCGCGCAGCGTATCGATGGAAACGATCTCTACGGTCGCGGTATCCATTCGACGATCACCTCACGATCCGGGTCGAATACGAGCAGTTTGATGAATCCACTTTCAATGAACATCACACCAAGCGGCTCGGAGAATATTGACTGCCGGGTTTCATCGCTCACCGCCAGGTACAGCGCCCGGTCAGGCTCGGTGCGCTGCAGGACTTCATTGTACATGACGTACTGGCCCAATGCCTGCTGCAGGTCGGCCACCTCGGAAGGCCCAAGGAAACTCTTGATTTCGACTGCGATCCGCTGGCCTTCGCGTTCCGCGGCGAGCAATCTCTCGGCTCCAAGATCAATGAACAGGTCGCGGTCTCCCACGAGCAGGCGCAATGGATCGTGGGTCACCGTCCACCCGTCGCGGCGCAGCGCGACACACACCGGTTCACAATAGGCGTCCCGTGCTGGCATGGCCTGGCTCGCCCCGTGGACAGATCATCTCGGATTCCTCACTGCACAAACACAAACGCTTTCACATTCATCAACACGTGGCAGAAATCCGCCCAGACCCGTGGATCGCCCTCATCACCATTGTACTCCGCGGCCTGCAGTCGGATGAACCCCGCTCCCGCAGCCAGTTCCTCATCGGTCGGCGGCCGGCTGAAGGCGGCCGAACAGAGGCGGGCCACGCGCTCCCCGGGAGTCGCGCCGGGCGTCTCCCGCAGCAGCCGTTCAGCCCAGACCCGCGCCTGCTCGACGACAAACGGGTTGTTCATCAACGCCAGCGCCTGGGCCGGCACGTTGGACACACTCCGCCGTCCCACCGAACTGTGCGGGTTGGGAAAATCGAACGCCTGGAAGAACGGGTCCGGGAAATTCCGCCGCACGGCGATGTACAGGCTGCGGCGGCCCTCCCCATCCACGGCCCCGGAGACGCCAGGCCGCCCGCGTCCCTCCATGAAAGGCGTCAGGTGCACCGGCACGCTTTTCCCGTACAACCGGTCATCCAATCGACCTGACGTCGCGAGGATCTGATCTCGGATGATCTCCCCCTCCAGCCGCTTGATGTTCATCCGGTGCAGCAGCAGGTTGTTCGGGTCCTCTTGCTCTGCTCTCTGCTCTCCGCCCTCTGCTCTCGAATCCATCCGGTACGCCGCCGACAGCAGGATCAGCCGATGAATATGCTTCAGCGACCAGTCGTGCATCACGAGTTCATTCGCCAGCCAGTCCAGCAGTTCCGGGTGCGACGGGTCCTGCCCCATGTAACCGAAGTCGTCCGGAGTCGGCACAATCCCGCGGCCGAAGTAATGCTGCCAGATGCGATTCACAATGACGCGCGGCACGATGGGCGTCTGTTCCGGATCGACCATCTGCAGTGCCAGATCGAGCCGCCCACTGCCGGGGAGGGTCGAGGGTTGAGGGTCGAGGGTTGAGGGGCCGTGACCGTGGAAGACTTCGAGGAAGCGGCGCGGGACCGTCTCGCCGGGCTTCTTCCAGTTGCCGCGGATGAAGACGTACTCATCTTCGCCGGAGGCATCGAGCATGCAGGGGGCGGTGGCGGAGACGGGACGGATCTGATTCGCAAGCGCCCGCTGCCTCTCAATGAAAGG
>CAZWGW010000986.1:0-2806 GCA_964633565.1 uncultured Planctomycetaceae bacterium | reverse complement strand
TAATGGCTGAGGTTCAATGCGAGGTACGTCATGTTGAGGACGCCCTCGCAGCAGAACACGTTGGGCATCGTGTACTCCTGCCGGTCCCCCAGCACCTGCCGCACCAGTGCCAGCGGGAACTGGTCGTGGCCGGCGGCCACCGGCGTATGCGTCGTGAACACGCAGAGACGCCGCACGGCTTCCACGTCGTCGTCGTTGATCGGCCGCCCAACCTGACGGGCCTGCTCAGCGAGCAGCTCCAGGACCAGCAGGCTGGCGTGCCCTTCATTCAGGTGAAACCGCTGGATCTGGACGTACCCGAGCGCGCGCAGCATCCGCACGCCGCCAATCCCGAGGATCGCTTCCTGACAGAGGCGGTAGTGCGGATCGCCGCCGTAGAGGTAATGCGTCAGCTCGCGGTCCCAGCGGGAGTTCTCGGGCAGATCCGTATCGAGCAGAAAGACCGGGACCTGAAAGCCGCTGGCGCCCCCCACGTCGTACCGCCAGGCGCGAACCTGGACCGTCCGCCCTTCTATGGTCACCGCCACCTGCGGCGACTGCGGCTGCACGAAGTCGTCCACCGACCACTGCACCGGCTCCTCGGTCTGCGTCCCCCGGGAGTCCAGCCGCTGGTGGAAATAGCCCTTCCGGTGCAGCAGCGAGACGGCCACCATGGGGACCCGCAGGTCGGCGGCTGCGCGCAGCGTGTCACCTGCCAGCACACCAAGGCCGCCGCTGTAGGTCGGCATTCCCGGCTCCAGCGCGATCTCCATCGAAAAGTAGGCAATCGACGTCCGAGTCACTGGCCAATCCTTTTGTCATCTGCGGCTGTTGGACGGTTGACGAAACGTCGGATTGGCCCCACCTCCAGGAGGTTCACGACTTCACCGACACCGCTGACTCGTCGGGCTGCCTCTTGCGCGAGCTGCTTCATGTGAAAGGACGGCACGCGGCCCACGAGTCGGACTTGTCCGCCCAGGACCAGAATTCCAATGGAGTTGAGTGAGGAAATACTGGCCGCGGCGAGCGCCAGCCGTACTTGCGCGCGACATTGTGCGTCGCCTTCGCAGGATGGTGAGGACGGCCGGTAGTCAGGCGGATATGGCAGCATGTGTCATGGACAATGGCGTGGTCTACATTCCTGATGGCGATTGCAGTACCGGCTATGTGAGCCGTATCGACTCCCGATCTTGAGCGACGCGGACGTCGCTGCGCCAGCGTTCGCGAATCGAGGCAGCCAACGCTTCAGCCGCTGACGGTTCGCCATGCACAACGTAGATTCGTTGCGGCGTCTGCTCGAATCCGCTGATCCATTGCAGAAGCTCATTTCGATCTGAATGGGCCGAAAGTCCGTGCAGCACTTCAATGTGTGCATGGACTGGAATGTCCTGCCCGTGCATCCGCAGCGTTTTCGTCCCATCCTGGAGCGAGCGACCCCGCGTCCCCGCTGCTTGAAAGCCGACGAGGAGCACGGTCGTTTTGTCATCGGACAAGCGTTGTCTCAAGTGATGGACAACTCGCCCCCCGGTGGCCATGCCGCTGCCGGCAATCAGGATAAATGTCCCAGCCTGCTGGTTGAGCGCCTTCGATTCGTCTACGGAGCGCGTGAGGTGATACGGCTTGCAACAGAGCGGACACCGCTGCTCGTCCATCAACGTCTGCATGTCGATGTCGTGATCCTCTGGATGATGGCAGAAGATCGCCGTCACGTCCGTCGCCATGGGGCTGTCGATAAAGACCGGCAAGTGCGGAATCGGACCAGTATCCTCCAGCTCGCGTATGCGCCAGATCAACTCTTGCGTGCGTCCGACAGCGAAGGCGGGCACCATGACGGGCCCGCGTCGCGCGACGGCCGCATTGATGATGCGGGCGAGACCCGCATTCGCGTCCGCCGTGTCGTGCACGCGGTCTCCGTAGGTCGATTCGATGAGCAGCACGTCGGCTGAGGGGACGAATTCGGGGTTCCGCAGCATGGGCCGCCCCCAGCGGCCAAGGTCGCCGGAATACACAAGCCGACGGGACGATTCTTCTCTGATTTCGACGTCAATCGACGCGGACCCCAGAATGTGCCCCGCTCGACGAAAGGTCACGTTCAGTCCCGGGGCGGCCTCGAATTGGGCCTGATACATCTGCGGTTGCAGGAGTTTCAGGGCCTGCTCCGCGTCCTCTCGCGTATAGAGCGGGAGCGCGGGATCGTGTTTCGAGAAGCGATGGCGATTGGCAAACGCCGCATCCTCCTCCTGCAAGTGCGCGGCGTCCGGCAGGACGATTTGCAACAGCGAAGCTGTTGCGGGGGTACAGTACACCGGGCCGTGGAAACCATGGCGGACGACGAGCGGGAGGTAGCCGCAGTGATCAATGTGGGCGTGGCTCAGCACGACGGCATCCAGCGACCGCGGATCGAAGGCCGGGGCCTCCCAGTTGCGCAGTCGCAGGGCCTTCAGCCCCTGGAACAGACCACAATCGAGTAGTACGCGCCGGCCGCCTGCGGCCAGCAGGTACTTGGAACCGGTGACTGTTCCGACGCCACCCAAGCACTGCAGTATCACGGTCGACGGCATCGCTATGTGCCAACCAGGAAAGGTTCGGGTGCGTCATCAAATCGCTCGGTGCATTCGAGCGAGCAAAACACATACCGCCGGCGGCCGACTGTACGCTGCGCGACGATGGCCGACGGCTCGATCCACATCCCGCACACGACATCCTGCTCGGTTCCCGGTGTCGGCACCCGGTCGACGGCCGATGGCGACTGCCGCGCCAGGCAGAAGCAGGAGGGTCGTCGGAAGTGTTCTGTGCGATAAACAGTCAACAACTCTTCCACAAGGCG
>CAZWGW010000985.1:0-2808 GCA_964633565.1 uncultured Planctomycetaceae bacterium | reverse complement strand
CGGGGTGGAGCAGCCCGGTAGCTCGCGAGGCTCATAACCTCGAGGTCGCAGGTTCGAATCCTGTCCCCGCCACTTGAAACAACCGCCGGGTTCCCCGGCGGTTTTTTCACGCGCACATCGGGTTCTCTGATGTGCCCCTTCCCATCATCTCGGCTGGGCGGTGCTTCGCGCGCTGCCGCTCGTCCCACTCTCTCATCCTTCGTCTCGCCATTCTGGACTTCCCACTTCCCTCGCGTCTCTTGCCCTTCCCGTGGCAGAGAAAACGCCAAACATTCCCCGACCAGGCATGGATGCTTCCCGCAAGTCCGGGGCCGGCGCAGTCCCGCCCAAACTCCCGGTTGTCCCAAGCGCGATCGCGTTATGGCTGCCGTAACCCGCGAAACACCGACCGCCGCAGCGCGTTGTCGCGTGGCGTGAACTCCTCGTTGCCGACCGGTTCGGTCTCCAGCGCCGTCGCCAGCATGTGGAACTTGGCGTCGATCTCGTCGGCGTAGTGGACGAGCAGCGCCTCGGGCGTGTGCGGCGCGATGGGCGAACCCCATTCGGGCAGGTTCTGGTGGGAGACGATGATGTGCTCCAGCCGCAGCAGCAGTTCCGGGTCGACGTCCCCCAACTGGGCCGCCTTGTCCCGCACGAGGTCCCGCCCCAGCAGAATGTGGCCGATCAACTGCCCTTGTGCCGTGTACGAGGCCCCCTGCGGCTGCGCGTCCAATTCCAGCACTTTGCCAATGTCGTGCAGCACCGCACCGGTGACGACCAGCGACTTATTGAGCGGCGGCTGCATCTGGTCATAATAAGCGCGATACTTGTCAGCGAGGAACACAGCGGTCTTCGTCACCGACAGCACGTGCTCCAGGTATCCGGAGCGGTACGCATGGTGGTTCTTCCGCGCGGCGGGGAACGTCTTGATCGCTTCGGCGTGCCCGGCCAGCAGTTCCAGAACGAGCCGCCGGAGCGCGGCCTCCTCGACGTGCGTCTCGACCAGCTCCGTCAATTCGGCGTACATCTGCTCAGGATTGAACCGGCTGCACTCGACGAAATCGCCCTCGTCGAAGCCGTCCCGGGTATCGGCAGGCGTCACTTCGCGGATCTTGTCCAGTTCGAGCTGTGGGCCGTACTGGTTTTCGACGTACTTGCCGCGGACCTTGTAGAACCGGCCGGGCTGCCAGGCGCGTTCGCAGTCGGCGTAGAACGCGCCGTCGTGCCAGATCATGGCCGTGGCGGAGCGGCGGTTGTCGCGGAATGTGGCGCGAAAGTAAGGTTTGCCGTCGCGGGTCGACCCGCGGTCAAGGGCCGCCAGCAGCACGAAGCAGTCCGCCTGCTGGCCCGGCTGGAGTTCGGACAGCCGCAGGACGCGCGGCGGAGCGTCGGGTTCCGGAAAGAGTTGCATGGCTGGGTCCCACTTGAATCCTATTCGCCACTTCGGCATCGAATCTACCGCCACGAGCAGCCGAATACTACGTGTTCGATGGTAGCACGTTAAACCTTGCCGATGGTTGAATTGGCTGGAGCACCACTGTACTATTACGATAGTACACAACCCCTTATGGGCACAGATTCGAGGGTTCACATAAGGCGTCGGCAAGGTGACCTCGCAAAGGAACGTGTCGGGTTGCCTACAATCGGCGATCGAGCCTTCATCCGATTGCGGAGGTGGTCCATGGCATTCTGCCCAGTTGTTCTGCATGGGGCGAGGCGCTGGTGTACTGGATTGTGTTGCTGTCGCAAACAACGAACGGTCGCACATTCACGGCGGCCGAAATCCCTGCCGGTCAGCGACGGGAGCCGGAAGCTCGTGCTCGAGTCGGTCCAGTGTTCGCGACGGGGATCCCGACATGTGCGTCGCTCCTGCTCGCGTTCAGTGACGTGCCGCTGGCCGATGCGCAGCAAGCGCTGCTCATTGATCGAATCCATGCGGCGTGGATCGACCGCGAACAAGAGATATCGACGTTTCAGTACGAGTGGACGTACACAATGACGCTGACCGCTGCAAGCGCGGCCGACGCTCCAGACCGACGAATACTCGAGTCGTCAGCGCCACGGGACTTTGCGCTGCGCGACATGCAAGCGAGATTGATAGTCGACGGCCATAAAGTGCGCTATGAGTCGAGCAGCATCAGCATGATCCATGGGAAGGAGGGGTTGCAGCAGCCTGCCGTGTCTGCGTTCGACGGCGAACAGATGCAGTCGTTTCAGCCAAGTGCGGTGGTCGACTATGACCAGGGGGTGATCGGCCGCGCCGAGAGGTTTGACGAGTGGGTCTCAGCGCACCTGCAGCCGCCGGTGTTTTCCTTCCGTGCTACACTGTCGCCACTGCCGGCGCTGACGCCGGAGAACTTTCGGATCGTCGCTGTGGACGCCGAGTTTGCGGGCGTCCCCTGCCTGATCATCGAAGAGCGGCGCGGGGCGCGCACCGAGGCGCTGCACGACAAGTTGTGGCTCGACGCACGCTCGTACCTGACGCTGCGCTGGGAATCGTGGGTTGGCGAGCGGTTGTGGGCTGACGCGGAGGTGAACTACCAGGCGGATGCCGTCCTCGGCACGATACCACAGTCGTGGACGACCACGATGTATTCGGCGCCAGGCGGCGCGGTGTCGATGCGCTACGACGCTCAAATCATCAACTACGTGCTCAACGAGCCGGTATCGGAGGAGACGTTTCGGATTGAATTCCCCGCCGGGACGCGAGTCACTGACAAGAACCGCGGGGGGGGGGGGGGGGGAATACGTGGGCAACCGGGCCGATGAACTGGGCCCCGTGGTTCCCGGACATCCGGCCGACCGCGGGGCGGGGCGCACGTACGTATT
>CAZWGW010000984.1:0-2808 GCA_964633565.1 uncultured Planctomycetaceae bacterium | reverse complement strand
CCCCGTTATGAACACCGCGCCGAGGGCGGGGGAGAGGGGAGGAGAATTCCACCGCCACTCGTGACGCACGCCCGGTGTTCCGGAGCCGGCTGTCGGATGCAATCCCCCGGGGATTGCGGTACAACGCAACGTGCGAAGCGCGATGCTCCGCGCCCGAAGTGAGAGGAGAAAATCCATGTTTCAGTTCGTCCGGACCTGCGCCGTGGCGGCCGCTGTCTGCGGTGTGTGTTCCGTGTCCATCGCCGCCGAGCACACCAAGGACACACTGCCCACGGTGAAGAAGAACGTCGAGGACAAGAAGGCCGTCCTGGTCGACGTCCGCGAACAGTCCGAGTGGGACGCCGGCCATCTCGACGGCGCGGTCTTTCTGCCGCTGAGCGAACTCAAGGACGGCGTCGACAAGGAGAAGCTGGCCGGGAAACTGCCGAAGGAGAAGATCGTCTACACGCACTGCAAGGCCGGGGGTCGCTGCGTGAAGGCGGCGGAAGTGCTGGAGAAACTCGGCTACGAGGTGCGACCGCTGAAGCCGGGGTACGAAGAGCTGCTGAAGGCGGGGTTCAAGCAGGCGTCGAAGTGACCGCTGTGCGACGTCGTTGCCGGTCTGGTAACGGAAACCGGCCCGCAATTTGAAGCCACGATACGGCTGGCGGCATTTGTCGTCGTCCTGCTGGCGATGGCGCTGTGGGAGTTCGGGGCGCCGCGGCGCCGTCTCACCGTCGCCAGGGCGCCGCGCTGGTTCAGCAACCTCGCGTTCGTGGCGATCAACACGGCCGTGGCGCGGCTCGTGCCGGGCCTGAGTGCCGTCGCGATGGCCGCTCTCGCCAGCCGGCGCGGCTGGGGGCTGCTGAACTCCGTCGACTGGCCCCCCGCACTGGAGATCGGCGTCTCCATCGTGGTGCTGGACCTCGTGATCTATCTGCAGCACGTGATGTTCCACGCGGTGCCGGTGCTGTGGCGATTGCACCGGGTGCACCACGCCGACCTGGACTTCGACGTGACGACCGGGCTGCGGTTCCACACGATGGAGATCGTGCTGTCGATGCTGCTCAAAGTGGCCGCGGTGGCGGCGCTCGGCCCGGCCGCGTGGAGCGTGCTGATCTTTGAAGTGCTGCTCAACGGGACGGCGATGTTCAATCACGGCAACGTGCGGCTCCCCGCGCGGCTGGACCGGGTGCTCCGCTGGCTGGTCGTGACGCCCGAGATGCACCGCGTGCATCACTCGGTCGTCGTGCGGGAACAGAACAGCAACTTCGGCTTCAACCTGCCGTGGTGGGACCGGCTGTTCGGAACGTACCGCGACCAGCCGGCCGCGGGACACGACGCGATGACGATCGGCGTGGCGGAACTGCGCGACGAGCGGCAAGTGGACCGGTTGCCGGGCATGCTGGCGCTGCCGTTCGCCAGAGATCCGGTGCCGAAGCCCTGATTCTGACGCAAAGCCGCAGAGACGCAGGGATTCGCAAAGGCGAAAATATGGCGGGATGCACACGTGAGATGTCTCTGCGGTCCAGCTTCTGCTGTACGGTTTGCAACTGGTTTGGGTAGAATCGCTGAGTTGCGAAAGGGGGCGCCATGAACGCATCCGACACTCAAGAGTTCGTGCGAAAAGCCGAGGAGCTGTATGAATCGCGGCTGCGGCCCGTTCTCGAAGCGGAGCATCGCGACGAGTTTGTGGCGATCGAACCGGAGTCGGGCGATTACTTTCCGGGCAAGACGCTGAGCGAGGCGATTGGAGCGGCGCGGAGATCGCACCCGGACCGGTTCGCACACACGATGCGCGTCGGCCACAAAGCAGCGTTGCACTTCGGATTAAACGTTCGATGACGGGCCATGTGCATGCCAGCGGACGTGCGCTGGTTACCGTCAGGATTCGTCCGTCGGCTGCTGAGGTCGCTCACGACCTCCAGGCCTGGGTCGATACGGCATTCAATGGTGAATTGGTTCTGCCCCAGCAGCAGATTGACGATCTGTCGCTGCCCCAATCGGGAACCGTCACAGCCGTGCTTGCGGATGGCTCGCAGGTCGTCTTGAATACGTATTCGTGTCTCAGCGACTGGTTCGGGGCGAGCGCCATCTGGAGGTTGTGGCGAATGAGGGCGAGTATCCGCTGCTGGGCGTCGGTCTGTTGATGGGGCACGATCTGCTGATCAGTTATCGAACAGGGGACATCACGATTCAGTAGCCTTCTGGAAGCGAAAGGACCTGTCGAGATGCCGCGTTTCACGAAAACCCGATTGCCCGCCGGCCTCCCGATGCCTTGGCCGCGCCGCCTGGCCGTCTCTGCGTCGCTGCTGATCGCCATTGTGGCACTGCAGACGCTGCCGGGTGGTCCGGTCATTGCGCAGGAAGCGGAGGCGCAGAAGCCGGACGGCCGTCCCAATGTCGTCTGGGTCATGGCCGACGACCTCGGTTATGGCGACCTTGGCTGCTACGGGCAAAAGCAGATTCAGACGCCGCACATCGATGCCATGGCCGCCGAGGGGCTGCGATTCACGAATTACTACGCGGGGTCGACGGTCTGCGCGCCGTCGCGATGCGTGCTGATGACGGGACTGCACACAGGGCATTGCTTCATTCGCGGCAACAAGCGGGTCAACCTGCGGGCGGGGGACATCACCGTCGGCGAGGTCTTCGAGACGGCCGGTTACCGCACGGGCATGTTCGGCAAATGGGGGTTGGGACAGGAAAAGACCGGTGGCATTCCGCTCGTGCAGGGTTTCGAAGAGTTTCTCGGCTATCTCGATCAGCATCACGCGCACAACTATTACCCGACGTTTCTCATCAAGGGCCGCGAACGCCTGCCGCTCA
>CAZWGW010000983.1:0-2809 GCA_964633565.1 uncultured Planctomycetaceae bacterium | reverse complement strand
GACCGGGATCGCGTCGCGGAAGCCTTCGCCGTACATCGTCTGTCCGTCCTCGAGGACGATGCCGCCCATGACCGGGTTGCCCGGAGTGCTGTCTCCGAGGCGGACGAAGATGAAGTCGGCGCCGGGGGCGCTGGCGGGCATGTCGTGGAACGGGTTCTCAAACGTGCCGTCCCCCGCGCTCGGGTTGGAGTTGTCGACCCACACGAAGTCGAGCGGCTGGCGGTCGTTGCCCAGGGCCAGTGCGGTGAACTCGTCGATGAACGTGTCCGTGGCGACGCGGTACTGGCGGACGACCGGCAGGTAGAGCTTCGGCTCCTGCGTCGGCCGGCGGTTCGTGATGGGGGGGAGGTCCTTGCTCCAGGCGCGGATGTCGACGGCGATCGTCGCCTGTCCGCCGTGGATGTCGTCGTGGAGGAACGAGGCGCCGACCGTGAAGTACTGGTTGAGGTGGGTCTCCAGCCGGGCGCGGACGCCGGCCGGGTTCTTGTCTTCCGCATCGTAGACGTACGCGCCGAAGTACGCCCGCAGCCGGCCGAGGGCGGAGGGGTCGAGGATCGGGAGGCCGAACTCGACGTCGGCCCCGGGCATGGCTTTTTCAAAGTAGGCGGAGCCGTTGAACAGCAGATTGTGCTGAACAAACGAGGGTGTCGCGCCGAACGGACCGGCGACGCCCTGGAAGTGGGCGCTCTTCGAAAGCGGCGCATAGACGTTGGCGCGCGCGTCCCAGCGGTTGCCGAGCGTCTCGACGCCGAACCCGAACTGGTCGTAGTTGATGCCCCGTTTGCTCTCGTCGGCGTCGTAGAAGGCCCACGCGCCGAACAGGCGGTCGATGGAGGGAATGTAATGCCGGTAACCGCCGCCGAGGTTGCCTCCGATATCGCCGTCGTCGCTGACGAAGAACTGCCCCTGGCCGAAGGCGATGCCGTGTTCACTGGTCTGGAACGGCTGGAACCAGCCGAACGCCTCCCGATTTTGCAGGGGGCAGTAGCGGGCCTCCGGCCGGCGGGCCGCTGACGCCCTGAGCGTGGAGCAGGGGCATCGGCAAGGCTGCCAGACCGATCAGACCGAGTAGCGCCGCCCTGATTCGTCTCATGACTCTCTCCTGAGTCGCCGCTCCCGACCACCTCCGCAACAGACATGGACGGGGCGCAGGTTCCCCCTCAGCCCGGATGCGTCCATGCGCCGGGAACGTGACTGTGATAGTTCCTCTCTTTATTCGGAAAAGTCGGTGTTTCGGATTGAGACGAATCGTAGGGGATTGACCGATTGTGCCGGGGTTGTGGGAAACTCCGAAAGGAACGGTTGGCAGGATAATTGCGCAACCGACGGAGGTGCGGGGAGCGCAGGGCCATCAAGGCCGGCTCAATTTGCGCGGTTCCGTGCCGACAAGATGCGGATGGCGGAAACTGAGGTGTGCACCGGGTGAATGTGGCAGGAAATGCCGGAGTGCGCGTTCCGCCTCAGCGGGACGATGCCGCCCGGCGCAATGGAAGCCGGGGGAGGGGGAGATGAGGAACTCCAGTCGCCGGTACTCCACACGTGAAGTGCGGAGTACCGGTCGTGTGGCACCTGCAACGTGTGACCGCGTCCTGCGGTCCGGGCTGAAGTTGCTGATGGGTGAGCAACGGGACTTGAACCCGCGACCTCCAGATCCACAATCTGGCGCTCTAACCAGCTGAGCTATGCCCACCAGCGGGGCAATGCACTCCCGCAGGCGCCCCAATTCGGGGCTCGCGTGCAGTGCAGAAGCAGTAAGGATAATGCAGCCCGGCAAATCCGACAAGTGGCAGCATTGACAGCCGCACTGCCGTGGCACGACATTTCAACCTGGGCTGAACCGGAAGTCACGCACCGCACCAGTCGTCCGTCGAGTCTGCCTGTCATCATGGAACTGGCCGGATATCGCGAATGGGACGGTCGCCGCCGCTCGCCGTGGCGGTCGTGCTGGGCGATCGTGCGCGTGGGCCTGGGGATGATCCTGCGGAGGTGGGTATTCTGGGGGCTGATCGGCCTGGGACTGCTGTTCTTTCTGTTCACGTTCGCGATCATCTACCTCAAGGCGACGATCAACGTCCGCAACCCGGGGTTCGCGCAGTTCCTCGACCAGGTGCAGGTCACCGGCACGGGCCAGGCGTACCGGGACTTCATGCAGGCCCAGGCGTCGATCACGGCGCTGCTGCTGGCATTTGCCGCCTCGACGCTGATCGGCAGCGATTACCGCCACGGCGGAATGGTGTATTACCTCTCCCGGCGGATCGAGCGGCGGCACTACATCGCCGCCAAGCTGATGACGGTCTCGGCGATCGTGACGATCATCACCACGCTGCCGGCGCTGCTGCTGTTCGTCGAATACGGCGTACTGACCAACTCGCTCGATTATCTTCGTGACAACCCGCGGATCCTCGGCGGCATACTGGGTTACGGGACCGTACTGGCGTTCGTGCAGAGCCTGGTGTTGTTCGCGATCGCCGCGTGGGTGCCGCGCACGGTGCCCCTCGTGATGTCGTGGCTGGGAATCTACGTGCTGCTGCGTGCGCTGGCGGCGGCGCTGGAGGAGATCAACGACAACCAGCGCTGGCGGCTGCTGGGGTTGTGGGAGAACATGAACCGCGTCGGGGACTGGTGCTTCGGGGACGCCTCTGACTTTGACGTGCCGACCGTAGGCCAGAGCGCGGCCGTGCTGGGGGCGGTGTGTGCGGTTTCGCTGGTCCTGATCATGCTGCGGGTCCGTGCCGTCGAGGTGGTGCGATGAGTGGGGCACAACAAAGGAGTGGCCGGGGCTGGTCAAACACCGAATGCAGGCATCGCG
>CAZWGW010000982.1:0-2811 GCA_964633565.1 uncultured Planctomycetaceae bacterium | reverse complement strand
ACCGGGGGGGGGGCGGGTGTTCTTTTCCCCTCACATGCGGTTGATTCTGCGGGGGCGGCGCGGGGCCGCCCCCCCCCGCGACTGGATGGAGACCTGGATGCGCAACGTGTTGACGCTGATCCTGGCCGGCGGACGCGGCCAGCGGCTGGAGCCCCTGACGCGCGAACGCGCCAAACCGGCCGTCCCGATTGGCGGACTCTACCGGATCATCGATTTCTCGCTCTCGAACTGCATCAACAGTGGCTTGCGGCGGGTGCTGCTCCTGACACAGTACAAGGCGGCGAGCCTGGACCGGCATATCAATCGTGCCTGGCGGTTTCTGTGCCGGGAATTTGAGGAGTTCATCGACGTACTGCCCCCGCAGCAGCGGATCGGCGAGCAGTGGTACCAGGGGACGGCCGACGCCGTCTACCAGAACATCTACACGATCGAGCAGACCCCGTCCGAGTACATCCTGATCCTGTCGGGGGACCATCTGTACAAGATGGATTATTCGAAGCTCATCCAGGAGCACGTCGACTCCGGCGCGGATGCGACGATCGGCTGCATCCCCGTCAGACGTGAGGAAGGCCGGCAGTTCGGGGTGATGGGTGTGGACGAGAATCACTGGGTCGTGCGGTTCGAGGAAAAGCCGGCCGATCCGTTTCCCATCCCGGGCGACGGGGCGCATTGCCTGGCGTCGATGGGGATCTACGTGTTCCGCACGCCGTTCCTGCTCAACGAATTGTGCCGCGACGCCACGGTCCCGGGGAGCAACCACGACTTCGGCAAGGACGTGATCCCGTCGATCATTCACACGCACAAGGTGCGGGCTTATCCGTTCCGCGACGAGAACCGCAAGGCGGCCGCCTACTGGCGCGACGTGGGGACGCTGGATTCCTACTACGAAGCCAACATGGACCTCGTGGCGGTCGACCCGCTGCTGAACCTGTACGACCAGACGTGGCCGATCCGCGGGTATCACCCGGCGCTGCCGCCGGCGAAGTTCGTGTTCGCCCAGCACGCCAGCACTCCGCCGCGCGTGGGGCACGCGCTCGACAGCGTCGTCTGTCCGGGCTGCATCGTCTCCGGCGGCACGGTGCGGCGGTCGGTCCTTGCGCCCAACGTGCGCGTCAACAGCTACGCCGAGGTGGACGCGTCAATCCTGTTCGAAGGCGTTGACGTCGGGCGGCACTGCGTGGTCCGCCGGGCAATCATCGAAAATGGCGTGACGCTCCCGCCGGGATCGAAAATCGGCGGCGATCCGGAGCAGGACCGGGCGCGGGAACTGACCGTGACGGAATCAGGGATCACGGTCGTGAGTTCGGTGGATGGGTGGAAGTTGCGGCAGTGAAGCGCTCAACCCCGCACGATCCACGCGCACAGCCAGAACAGCAGCGGCAGCAGGACGAAGATCAGCGCGAAGGCCAGCGCCGTCGACCGCCAGTTGTCGGGCCAGCGGGCCATGTCGCTCAGCTCTCGACGTACGAATCGAACACGCGGACCTGCGCCCAGTTCGCGCGGTTCTCTTTGATGAACGTGACGTGCGCGGGGGCCTGCTGGTAGGCGTCGTGTGCGGCCTTGTCGGTGAAGACGACGTGCAGCGCGACGTGAAAGGCCCGGTCATTGACGGGCCGCTGGAACTCGGGCGCAAGCCGGCCGGCGGCGAAAAACACGACCCCCGGGTGGTTTTTCAGGTATTTGTCGCATGCCGCGACAAGTTCGTCGGCGGACGAATCAGCGGCGTCCGTGAGCGTGAAAAAGACGTTGTGAGCCAACATATCCAAAACGGTCCTGGAAGCAGTGATTAAAAGTCCGGCGCGCCGCCGCCCGCCTGCGGCGTCTGTGTCGTCGGCGGGGTCGCCGTGGGCGGCGCAGCGCCGGCCGCGGAAGCGAGCCCGCCGGTTGCCAGAAGGTCGCGGCGGTGGGCGTAGCGGATCGGGAATGACGACCAGGTCTGCATCGTGCTCTTGTCGCCGGGGATGCGTTCGAAGCTGGGGGCGTCGAATCGCGGCCCGTACGGCTTCTGCAGGCTGGTCTCGGAAACGTACTGCGTCAGCGCCAGCCATTGGCGGTCCGGGGCGGCGAACTCGAACAGGTTTTTACGCTCCGGGCGGAAGCCGATGAATTCTCGCGGCAACGGGGCGACGTGCAACGCGGTCAGGAGGATGGCCATGGTGACATAACCCGTGGCGAGCCCGAGGCCCCAGCGGAGGACGTTATACACGAGGCCATGCACTTCGACGTACGTCGGCATGAGGTACTCCGTCGCGAAACGGAACAGCAACACGCCCCCCGCGAACAACCCCACGAGCGCGACGATGTCGCTCTTCGTGGGACCGACGATCCCGTCCAGCGTGCCGGCCAGCGGCTCAAACCAGTTCATCGCAATGAGACCGCTGAACAGCACGGCCAGATACGTGAGCGCGGCGCCCCACGGTCCTTCGCTGGCGACGCACCAGGCGACGACGCCGATAATCAGGAGGAGGACGAAGTCGATCATGGGAATTGGTGGTTTGGTCGTTTGGTCGTTTGGTCGTTTGGTGGCGGCACGTGCAACACCAAACGACCAAGCTACCAAACTACTTTCGCCTATTTGACGACGCGCATCAGTTCATCCACGCTCGTGACCCCGCGCACCACGAGCCGCAGTCCTTCTTCCCGCATGTAGAGCATGCCGTTCTTGCGGGCTTCCGCACGCATGGTCGACACAGGGGCCTTGTCGCGAATCAGGTCGCGCATGCGGTCATTGATCACGAGCAGTTCGTACACGCCGATCCGCCCCTTGAAGCCGAGTCCGCCGCAGTTCGTGCAGATCTCCTTGCGGTCCTT
>CAZWGW010000981.1:2219-2816 GCA_964633565.1 uncultured Planctomycetaceae bacterium | reverse complement strand
GAGACCGGCCCGGCTGCCGCCTCCCGGGGAACAATGTCTCCCCAGTTCGGAACCCTGCCGGGCAAAGTCCGGAGATTATAGACAGCAGGATTGGGCCTTCACAAGCTTACCGCCCACGTTTTTTTCGAGAGTTTGCCGCCAATTCGCCCCACCAGTCACGGACGTCCCACCCCCTCTGTCAGAACCTGGGGGCCCTGGGCCGTCAACGCGACGGTGTGTTCGAAATGCACACTGGGGCGGCCGTCAGTCGTCACGACCGTCCACTTGTCATCGAGAATCCTGATTTCGTGAGTTCCCGCGTTCACCATCGGTTCAATGGCGAGCACCAGCCCGGGACGCAGTTCAAAGTCGTCTTTCCGCATAACGGCGTTGGTGTAATTGGGGACCTGGGGCGGTTCGTGCATTTCCCGTCCGATCCCGTGGCCGACAAACTGTTCCACGAGGCTGAATCCGGCCCGCTGGACCTCGCGCATCATCAGCCGCGCCACATCGGACCAGCGATTTTCCGTGGCAAACGCGGCAATCGCCGCCGCCAGCACCTGTTCACCGACCTCCAGCAACCGCCGTTTCTCGTCGCTGACATCTCCGACGCCGTAG
>CAZWGW010000981.1:0-2209 GCA_964633565.1 uncultured Planctomycetaceae bacterium | reverse complement strand
AGCGTTCCGACCATTGGCTTGCTAAGTCCGGGACCGTAGCTCCAGGCCGCGTCGCCACACCAGCCATTCAACCGGCACCCGGTATCGATGCTGACAATGTCGCCGCTCTGGATGCGGTACGGGCCCGGAATCCCGTGCACCACCTGCTGGTTGACGCTGATGCACGTGACGGCGGGAAAGGGGACTTCACCGGGGAATCCCTTGAACAGGGGCGTGGCGCCGTGGCGGGCGAACAACTGCTCCACGGCCGCATCGATCTCCGCGGTGGACACGCCGGGCGCCAGCATTTCGGCCGCCAGGCGATGGGCGGCCACGACAAGCTGTCCCGCCTCCCGCATCAGGCCGATTTCGCGGCGGCTCTTGAGCGTAATCACGGCGTCATCACTGACTCTCGGACTCGAGCAGGCCGGGCTTGTTGCGCATCACCAGGTGGCTGTCGATCTTCTGCACGAGGTCGAGTGCGACCGAAACGACGATCAGCAGCCCCGTGCCTCCATAGAAGCTCGCCACCTGATAGGAGATGCTCATGCTCGTGGCGACGACCGTGGGAATGATGGCCACGATCGCCAGAAAACCCGCGCCGACGTACGTAATGCGGGTCATCACGCTCTCGAGATAGTCGGCCGTCCGCGCTCCGGGACGGTAACCCGGCACGAAGCTGCCGTAATCCTTGAGGTTATCGGCCATGTCCTTCGGGTTGAAGGTGATGGCGGTCCAGAAGTAGCAGAAGAAATAGATCAAGCCGATATAGCAGACGTTGTAAATGAACCCGCGGCCGCTCCCGCTGAAGACCCCCTGCAGGTCATGCAGCCACCCCACCGAAGGAAACGCCCGGCTCAACCAGGCGAAGCCGAACATCGGGAACATCAACAGGCTGGAGGCGAATATGATCGGCATGACGCCCGACTGGTTGACCCGCAGCGGCAACGACTGGCGTTGACCGCCGAGCACCCGGCGGCCGCGAACATGCTTGGCGCTCTGAATCGGGATCCGGCGCTGTGCGTTGGTGATGGCGATCACCGCCACAATCACGGTGACGAACAGAAACGCCAGCAGCAGCAGTTTGTCGATCCCCGCCTCGCTGCCGAGGCTCAGGTCCAGGCGCCCCCCCCCCCCCCACCCCCGGCGCCCCCCGGGCCCACCCCGCCAGGGGGGGGGGGGGCGGGGGGGCGCCCGACGCAACAGGTCCCAGCCGGCACTGGGCATGCGGGCCAGGATGCCGGCCATGATCAGCAGACTGATGCCGTTGCCGATCCCGTACTCGTCGATCTGCTCACCGATCCACATCAGCAGGATCGTGCCGGCGGTCATGGTCACGGTCCCGACCAGATGGTACTGCAGAAAGTTGAAGTCGGCGAGAATCAGGCCGGACGTGCCCGTCCCCAGGCCGCCATGCAGCATCTTGATCCAGAAATAGCTCTGCAGCAGGCAGATCAGGACAGTGGCGTAACGCGTGTATTCGTTGATCTTCTTGCGGCCCGCCTCACCTTCCTTCTGCAGTTGCTCGAGCGGCGGATAGACCGTCGCCAGCAGTTGAAAGATAATCGATGCGGAAATATACGGCATGATGCCCAGGCCGAAGATTGTGGCATTCCCCAGGTTCGATGCCGAGAACAGCGCCACCACCTGCATCACCTGGCCGAAACTCCCCTGCTGCTGCGAAAGCTTCTTGAGCACCTCGCCGAATTGCGTCTGGTCGACGAACGGCAGGGGCATCGCAAAGCCCATCCGATACACCGCCAGCAGGATCAACGTCAGAATGATCTTCTGGCGGAGTTCAGGAATTCGAAAGATCGCCAGCAGTTTGGAAAGCATGCGCCGCAATCCTTAGCCCGGACGTCCTGCACGGAGAGCGGAAGGGCATCCG
Source organism: uncultured Planctomycetaceae bacterium (assembly GCA_964633565.1). Classification (GTDB taxonomy): domain Bacteria; phylum Planctomycetota; class Planctomycetia; order Planctomycetales; family Planctomycetaceae; genus CAZWGW01. The sequence continues at coordinate 342 of CAZWGW010000981.1, read as the reverse complement.
CATCGGATGCCCGCGCCGCCGGCGGTCGCGGACAACACGGAAACAGTCACTGACGAAGTCCGTTTCGTATTACGCATCTCCACCACCGGCCCCGTATTCAGGAGATTCGTTCGACGGTGCCTCCCGCCGCAGTAATCTTTGCCACGGCCGACTCGGAAAACCGGTGCACCTTGACGGCAAGTTTCTTGGACAGTTGTCCGCTGCCGAGGATCTTGATTTCGTCAAACCGGCCCTTGGCCAGTCCCCGCGTGGTCAGGGTTTCGGGGTTCACCTCGCCACCGTCCTCAAATTCCTCTTCGAGGAGGGCAACGTTGATCGCCAGGACCTTCGCTGCAAACTGGT
>CAZWGW010000980.1:0-2819 GCA_964633565.1 uncultured Planctomycetaceae bacterium | reverse complement strand
GCTGGCAGCAATGACGAAGGGCGCCATACTGATCGGGATGTCATTGTTGACGGGCAGCGAACTGCACATCGACGTGATCGAGAACGGGAATGTGATCATCGAGAAGCGACGTTGAGCGGCAGCACCACCCACAGCACATACGCCACCGGCCCCGCGTACAGGATGCTGTCCAGGAGGTCCAGCAGTCCTCCGAACCCCGGCATTAACGCCGCCGCGTCCTTTTGCCCCATGTCGCGCTTGATCAGCGACTCGCACAGGTCCCCCACCAGCCCGACAATCCCCATCACGACGCCATAGAATACGCTCCAGTACCAGGCCGGCGTTGTCGTCGCGGGACCAAACAGTGGCGTCGCGAACCGCAGCCACGCCCACGCCCCCACACCCGATCCCACGAGAGCGCCGACGAAACCCGCCCACGTCTTGCCGGGACTGAGCTTCGGTGACATCTTCCGCTTGCCGAACAGACGCCCGAATGTGTACGCCCCGGTGTCTCCCATCTTCACGGCAATCACCATCGACCCGAGCGCCAGATACCCCAGGTCCGCGCCGGCCACCCACCGCAACTGCACGGTGGCCGCCAGCAGCATCCCCACATAGCTGACGATCAGCAGGTGCCCGCCGAGCGACTCCATGCGGCGCCCCGGTTGCTCGTAGCGCGACGCCTCGTACGCCAGCAGCCCCAGGACGCAGACCACGTACGTCAGACAGGCCGGGCCCAGCGCAGAAAAGTCCTTCACCGGCGCCGCCATCCAGTGCGGCAACCACGCGGCGACTGTGATCCCCGCCACGCATGACGCGCACGGCAGTAACTCGATCTCGCGAAAGCGGACCCGCAGGAGCAGCACCAGCTCCCACACACAGCGCAGCCCGAGCAGCAGGCAGACGGCGAAGAGGATCGGCGCTGCAGCACCGGCCCGATTGTCGGCCCAGAACAACCCCACACACACGGGGATCAACAAAGCCGACATTGCCAGCCGCCAGCCGAGCATCGGCACCTCGTCATTCTGAGGTCAACCCGCCGAAGCGGCGCTCGCGCGACGCATAGTCCCGCAGCGCCGCGAACAGCTGTTCCTGGCGGAAGTCCGGCCAGAGGGTCTCCGTCACCCACAATTCCGCGTAGCTGATCTGCCACAACAGAAAATTACTCACGCGCATCTCGCCCGCCGTGCGGATGACGAGGTCCGGATCGACCATGCCGGCCGTGTAGAGGTGGTCCGAGATCGTCTGTTCGGAGATTTCGCCGGCGGACAGCTTCCCGGCGACCACGTCGCGGGCGATGTCCCGCACGGCATCCACCAGTTCCCTGCGCGAGCCGTAATCCAGCGCCAGGCACAGCCGCATGCCGTGGTTGTCGCGGCTGAGTCCGATTGTCTTGTCGACTTCGGCCATAACGCGGGGGCTGATCCGATCGGTGCGGCCGATCGTGCCGAACCGCAGGTCCTGCCGCATGATTTCGTCCCGCTCGGCGACGACGTACTGCTTGAGCAGGCTCATCAACAATTCGAGTTCGAGTTGCGGCCGCTTCCAGTTCTCGCTGCTGAAGCAATACAGCGTGAGCTGCTCCAGACGCAGCCGCGCGCACTGTTCGATCACCGTGCGCACGCTTTTGACTCCCTGCCGGTGTCCTTCAACGCGCGGCAACCCGCGCGCCCGCGCCCAGCGGCCGTTGCCGTCCATGATGATCGCCACGTGCCGCGGCAGTCGCTCGGGCGTCAGTCCGCAGGCGCGGATCTCATCGGCGGTGTAGGGGACGTCGGCCGGCACGTCGGTTCTCTCAGTCTCCGCCGCGCTCACAGGGCGGAGAGACGCTCCGGCAGCGCGAGCTTCAGCGGTTCATCGTCGTTTTCGCGCCGCAGCGTCACTTCCCGGTAACGCGGACGCGTATGGGGCGAAGCAATTCCCAGCCGCACTTCATTGTCCCTCACGTCCACCACTCTCACAATCGTATCGCCGATCACAACCGCCTCGTCCACTCCACGCGACAGAACAAGCATCGATCGCCTCGTTGCTTGATGATGGTTTGTGTGCGCCCTCCACATGGAAGACGCGTGGGGCACATTCTGCCCGACAAATGCCGGACAGGCAACGCCGGGCCGGCAGGAATTCACCGAATTGCGATTTCAATCCGCACGCACCTTGACATCCCGCAGCACGTCGATCCAATTGACCGCGCCGTTCTACACCGCAAGGAAGGACCCGATGAGGACCAGTGATGTCGAAGTTGCTGATCTTTCCGGCGATCGACGCGTCGCGCCTGGAGCGCGTGCGGGATTCTGCCGCAAACCTGACGGTCGTCAACGCTCCGACCGTTGATGCGGCCCTCGCGGAAGTTGCCGATGCGGATGCCTTCTTCGGCAAATTGACGCCGGAACTGCTCGCGGCAGCACCCCGACTCAAGTGGGTGCAGTCTCCCACCGCCAGCCTGGAACATTATCTCTTTCCCGCGCTGATCGAGCATCCCTGCCAGTTGACCAACATGCGGGGCCTGTTTTCCGACGTGATTGCCGACCATGTGCTGGGCTATGTGCTCTGTTTCGCACGCAACCTGCACGTGTACCTGCGACAACAGCAGCGTGGCGAGTGGGCGCCCGTCGGCGGCGAGCAGGCACGGCAGGGCTTTGCGACCGGTCCCGGATACGTCACGACCATTGACCGCGCGCACCTCCACCTGGCGGACTGCACGCTGGGAGTCGTCGGCGTGGGGAGCATCGGCGCTGAGATCTGCCGCCGCGCGGCTGCTTTCGGCATGCGCATTCGGGGAATCGATCCTGTGGCACGGTCTGTACCGGGCGTGCTCGACGATGTCTGGCCCGTTACAC
>CAZWGW010000979.1:0-2821 GCA_964633565.1 uncultured Planctomycetaceae bacterium | reverse complement strand
GCGCCGAACTTCAGTCTGTCGGTCGCCGTGATGGAGCACAGCCGGTTCCACGCGGCGTCCAGTGCGTTCCGCGTGTCGCAGCGGCTGAATGTGGTGCTCAAGCCGGCGAAGACGGACCTCAAGCCGGGGGAGGAGCTGACGGTCGAAATCGAGGTGACCGACCCGCAGGGAAAGCCGGTGGCGGCGGAATTGTCGCTGGGGCTGGTGCAGTCGAACCTGCTGAACCTGTTCGGCGACGTGCAGGGTGTCATCGACGCGTTCTTCGGGGCCGGCGAGCGGACGCCGTCGGTCCGGCAGGCGACGAGCTGCACGTTTGCCTACATGCCGACGACGCGGGAGATCAGCCGGTTCCTGCTGGCGGAGGAGGAGCGGCGGGCGGTGCTGGAGAACGAAGTGAAGGCGCGCGCCCGGTTTGAGGCGCTGCGTGAGTTGGCGGCAATGGGTGTGGAGCGCGTCCCGGTCACGTCCGCGTTTACGATGGGTTACAGTCTGGACGGAGTGGAGCGATTGAGTGAGGCGCAGGCCGAGTACGCGCGGCGGCTGGCGGAAGCGAATGGCCTGAATGTCGCGGCGGGCGACGATTTCGGCTGGGCGATGTGGGGTGATGCGGAGCGAACAGTCCTGCAGACACCCGTGCACGATGTCCGCGGTTGGGTCGTCCAGGGTTGGGAGGGAGATCCGGGTTCATTTGAGAAGGCTCAGATGTTGGCTGGTGCGATGGCCTCCGGCGGTGGCATGGGCGGAGGCGGATTCGGTGCCGATGTCAGCGGAATCGCACTCGGCAGACCGCTGATGTATGCGCCTGCAGGCGGTGGCCCAGGGCAAGCAGGAGAACAACTGCGGGAGCAGCAACGGGGCTTTGCAGGTACCGAAGCGAGCGCCAGATTGCTTGACGCACGTTCGCGCAACGGACAGCAGGCCGCGCAAGGGTCGGGTGCCAACTTCGATGCATTGACGGACCTGATTCTGGATGGCTCCGTTGAAGCGCTGAGCCTCAGAACGAGCCAGACTCAGAGCATCGTCCAACTCACCGACGGCAACGCTGACTTCGACGGCGAAATCCCCGTCAACACACTGTTCACCAACGGCGGCCAGTTGCACGACTTCATCCAGAACGCAGACGTCAACATCAACGGCGTCACCGACGGCGGCGTCTTCCTCAACCTCAACGGCCGCGCTGAAGACGACCTGAAACAACTCGCCGATCAGGGGCTGCGGCTCCTGCCCGGTATGGCCGACGCCGAGACGGCGTTCTGGAACCCGATCATCGTCACCGACGCCGCCGGCAAGGCGACGGTCACGATCAAACTGCCGGACCGCTCCACGGCCTGGAAGCTCCGCTCGAAGGGGATCAACGGCGAGTCGCTCGCAGGCCAGGCGGAAGTGGAACTCGTCACGAAGAAGGACCTGTTTGGCGAACTCAAGCTGCCGCTGGCCTTCACCGACGGCGACAAGGCCGAGGTCCAGGTCGAAGTTCACAACTCGCTGGCCGGCGCGCGGCAGATTGCCGTGACGCTCAAGGCGACGATCGGCGAGAAGACGACTGAGGTCAATCGCACGGTCGACGTGACGGGACCGGGGATCAGCGAACTGTCGTTCCCGATTGAAGCGGGCGGCGCGGAATCTGTGGTGTTTCAGTTGAGCGTCGTCGACAAAAGTGTCCCGGACGCTCAAAGCGTCCGGGACACTGTGACGCGCACGGTCCCGATCCGCCCGTACGGCATGCCGGTGTACGCGACCGCGAGCGGCACGGCGTCGCAGAGCACGATCGCGTTCGTCAACTTCGACCAGAACCTCGCGGCTGAAAACCCCGTCCTCGAAATCGCCGTCGGACCGAACGTCAACCGCGCCCTGCTCGACGCCGTCCTCGGCGGCGGATTCTTCCCGCTGGAGCGGTGCGCGCTGCCGGTCAGCAGCATTGAGCACTCCGTCTCCGACATCCTCGGCGGCGTGGCGCTGCTGCAGATGACCGGCACTTCACGGGATGCCGGGACTCCAGAGAGCGTGGCGCTTGCCGGCAAGATCTCGGCCGGAGTGGCGCAGCTTGTCTCCAGCCAGCGCGACGATGGCGCGTGGAGCTGGAGCGGGCGACCGAATTCCGGCGAGCCGGATCGCTATCTCAGCAGCCGCGTCGTGTGGGCGCTGTCGGCGGCGCGCGAGGCGGGCTTCGCGGTGGAGGCCAACACGTTCAACAGCTCCGTCCAGTACCTGCGGACGGCCTTCACACAGAGCAGCCCGACGGACCGCGAAGGGCGGGCGATCCTGCTGCACGGCCTGGCGACCGCCGGCGCGGCGGATTTCGCGGCCGCCAACCAGTTGCACCGCGAGCGGAACAACCTCAGCTCTTCCGGACTGCTGCACGTCGCACTGACGCTGGCGGAACTCGACCGCAAGGAGATGGCGGCCGATCTCGTGCAGCTTGTGGCGGGCAAGGAGCAGCTTACGGCCAATCCGAGCGGCGACGGCGCACAGCTCCGTTCACTCAAGCTGGGCAACATGCCCTGGATGCAGGACGACACGGAACTGTACGCGATGTACCTGCTGGCGCTGGAGGCGATCGAACCCGCAAGCCCCAAGGCGGGGGAACTGGCCGATCATCTGCTCAAGTCCCGCGTCGGCTCGCGCTGGCCGGTCGAGAAGGCGAACGGCCCGGCCATCTCGGCCCTCGCGCAGTGGTTCGCCAAGACGCAACACACGGCCGAGAAGTACACGCTCACGGTCTACGTCAACGACCGCGAAGTCGAAAAACTCACCGTCGACCCGGCGACCGACGCCAGCCGGCGGATCAGCGTCCCCCGCGAGGCGCTCGTGGCCGGCAAGG
>CAZWGW010000978.1:0-2822 GCA_964633565.1 uncultured Planctomycetaceae bacterium | reverse complement strand
CGCCGCGCAATTGAATGCAGCACGACTTCAACCGCTGGATTTGCGTTCGGCACAGGAGCGCGTCAAGAACCCGTCGATCGGTCTGTTCATCACGGGCCTGCTGTACTGGCTGATGATCCCGCTGGCGTTTGTGTTGTGGTCGATCCGGGCCATTTCGATCGACGAACTCCATGCCGGACTGTGGTGGTCGTTTTTCATGCAGCCCGCCCTGGCGGGGTCGCTGCTGATATTCGGCGGCGCGAAGATGCGGCGACTTGAGGCATATCCGCTGGTCGTACTCGCGGGGATCGTGCCGATTCTGATCCTGATCGGCAACGTCACGCAGATGATGGTCTTCCGGAGCTTCGGCTTCAGCCCGGGTGATCTGGTGGGACCCGCTATGGGCTTGTGGGCGCTGATTGTTGTGACGAGTCCGGGCGTCAAGGTGGCGTTCTCCGAACCGGCTCACGGGCACGGTGCCGCTCTTCACGCGGACCCCGAAGACAGGTTCTGGACCGGTGCTGCCATCGTGCTGATGTTGGCCCTGTTGCTGCTGACGGGATTCGGGATGTGGGTGACGCAGTCCTCGTGGGTCCTGCTCGCCTTATGTCTGCCGTGGGGGATCGCTGGAATCGCCGGTGCCTTGGACAAGCGCGCACCGAAACCGCGGGACGCCCCATTGGTTTACCTCGCGCTCGCCGCCGCCGTGTTGGGCACGCTGGCGTTGATTGCTTATGGGGTCTGGCTGGAAAGGTCCGCCTGGCCTCTCGCCGCTCTCTTTTTGCCTGTCGCGAGCCTGTACCTCGCTTACGTGTCGTGCACAGACGACGAGCAGGAGGAGGCCGCAGCGACCGTCGACGCAGACGCCGGTGCCAACGAATCGCCAGCGGAAGCGGAGCAGGAAACAGAAGAAGACTCCGGCTGGGGCTGTCTCATCATCCCGCTCCTGGTGTTCGTGGTGGCCCCTCTGTTCCAGTTTGTCGCCGCATCCGTGTCGGACGTGAACGAGTTCCTGCTGGAAGAGTTCGGTCTGGACCCGCGTCTCAAGCGGCCGCTGCTGGGAGCGATCTGGATCGTGCTGGTTGGCGCGCTGACATACGCTGGTTATCAGCTCTACGAACTGCTGCACGCACCCGCAACAACGGAAGGGCCCGGCGACGCGGACAATCCTGAGCACGCGGAGGGTCGCGGAGGCGAACGCCGCCAGCGGCTGACGAAGCTCGGCGGATCGCTGCTGCCGGTGATTGTGGTCCTTGTTATCGTGCTGGGCGCGCCGGCTTTTCGCGGCGACCAGAAGCCGCCGATCACTCCGGCCGATGCGCCGACGCGAACACAGGCTTCGCAGTTGGTCCAGGCGGCGGCCGATGGAGACGTCGCAAAAGTCCGGGAACTGCTCGCTGCCGGCGCAGACGTGAACTCCGTTAACAGGCAGACTGGGGATACGGCGCTGATAAAGGCCGCCGCCGAAGGGCACACGGCACTGGCGGTCACGCTCATCCTGCTGGGCGCGGACGTCAACGCGCAGAACAAACAGGGGCATTCCGCGCTGATGCTGGCCGCCGAAAACGGACGTACTGCCACGATCCGCGCACTCTTCGACCTGCGGCAACTCACCCGGGAGGATGACGTTGAGCAGCGCAAGGCCGCGCTCCGCGCGTTTCCCGGCTTCGACCGCGCGCTCATCGCCGGCCGCGACCTGGACCTCGCCGATCTGAAGATCGAAGAGATGCTCCGGGATGAGAAGGGGGAAACGGCGTCGATCAAGGCGCTGCGTGCCGACGATCCTGCCTGCTTTGGGTTGTTCACGAACGACATGGACAACCAGCTCGCGCGCGATCAGCGCGGGCGCAATGTGGCGATGCACGCGGCGATCGAGGGGCGGGTCGATCTGTTCCGGCGTTTGCGGCACGAAGCGTATTTCGGGGTCGCCGGCGTGGACAACGTATATGTCGGTGCGATGGTCATGTTTGACTTCGAGTTGAGCCTGTCCCATCGGGACAAGGACGGCAAATCGGCGTTTCAGCTTGCCCAAGAGCACGGACAGCAGGAAATCGCCGACATCCTTCGGGCGCACTTCGAGGCGATCGTCGCCAACCAGACGCGCGAGATCGAGACGGGAGCGACGAACGCAACGAAGCATCGGCGTCTCCGCGGCCTGGCGCTGCAGGCCCTGGGGCGGTCCGAACTGGCACAGGCAGACCTGGCATCGCCGGCGGCCGGACCGGGACAGGAACTGCTGAACGCCGCGGCCGCCGGAGACTTGACGCGGATTCGCCGCCTCATTGCCGAAGGCGCCGACGTCAACTCCGCAGACGCGGATACCGGCGAGACGCCGTTGATGCGGGCTGCGGCGAGCGGTCAATCGGCGGCAGCGGTCGTCCTGCTCATGCGCCGCGCCAACGAACAGGCCCGCGACAGGAAACGCATGACGCCCGTGATGCACGCCGTGCTCGGCGGCCACGCCGATCTCGTGCAGTTGCTCGCGGAGATGAGCAGCATGTCGTGGGACGAAGAAGTGCAGTTTCGCGTGACGCGGCTCGATGCGGAATTGCCCGCCGACACGGATTTCAAGTCGATGCACTTTGATGCGGCGCTGGAGGCACAGGATGACAATGGCGAATCGGCGCTGATGAAAGCTGCAGCGCGTGGCGATGAAGAAATCGTCCAGATCCTGCTGCGCTGGTGCGGCAACGAGGCAGCACGCGATCGCCAGGGGCGAACGGCCCTGATGCACGCCATCGCCAACGACCAGACCGCGTTCCTGAAGACGATGATCGACGGGGCCGACGCGATGCTGCCCCACGCTCCGCCCGGTTACAACAAGTCCGGCTTCGCCTCGCCGG
>CAZWGW010000977.1:0-2824 GCA_964633565.1 uncultured Planctomycetaceae bacterium | reverse complement strand
TACAGGTTCGTCAGCGTCCGTTTCTTGAGTTGCTTCGCGCACTCCTCATCCTTCGCGACGATCCGCGGATAGCGCACCGTGCCGATTGCCCTCGACCCTAGACCCTCGACACTCGACCCGTCGATGTACCGCTTCCACGGCCCGTCCGCCGAGCCGGGGAACTCCAGCACCTCCGTGCGGGTCCATTCCGGCGGGTTCAGCCAGCGCTGCCGCAACTCGTCCAGCTCGCGCGCGGCCGACGCAATCGCCTCCCGCTGTGCGTCGGTCGGCTCGGGAAAGGGGAATGTCTCGAAGCAGGTCGTGGGCGTGTAACGGAAGCCCGATTCACGCTCGCGTAATTGAGTTCCCTGACCTCTTGCCCATGCCTCATGTACGCGTGAGTGCATCACGCCGAAAAAGTAGTCATCGCTCCGCGCAAACACGACCAACTGGTGGTCGGGCAGTGTGGCACCGCTCATCCAGACAAACAGGCGATACTTTGTCAGATTGGGCGTTGCCAGAAATCGCGGGAGTGGCTCGATAGCATCGCGCATCGATGGACAAGGACGCATGTGCAACCACCATTCCTTTCGAGTCGGACGTCCCTGGTCTCGCATCGGTTGGACGTGCTCGCTCACATACTCGAACGGTGCCCCATAGCCTGCGGCTTGTTGTAGACTCATCGCTCGCCCAAAGTCGATCACCCAGATATCACGCGGGCGACGCGTGACGTCGAGGCCATTGGTGTACGGTCGAATCACGTCGAAAGTCGGCAATCCGTTCGGCGACGGAATTCGTCCCAAATTGATTGCCTTCTCTTCCGGAAGATCGAACGGACCGCCCTTCACATCACCGACAAAACCAATTCCAGCGCACTCCGGTAGCCTCCGAGCGCACGTCAAATCAACGCCGCTCGTGAGGTTGGCGTTGATGCGAGCTACCTCGATTCCATCCAAGACGTGCGTAGCACACTGCCCGCCACTGAAGCCGATCATGGAGATCTGGACCGCCGCGCCATCGAGGATCCACTTCTTGTCGGCGACAGCAAAGAAAATGTCGCCCGATTCCAAAATGCGCTCAACGACCCGCCGCGCTGCATCATTGCGAATCGCTTGGGTAGCGAGCAGTCCAACGCGGACGCTTGGGCTGCGTTCAACGACCGCGCGAGCCTTTTCAAACCAGTAACAGCAGAGATCGCTGAATCCCGGAATTCGGTCGCGATACAACGCAAACAGATTTTCGACGTACGCGTCCCCAAGCCCGCCGCGAAGCATCTTTGTTCCCAGAAACGGCGGGTTCCCCACGATAAACTCCGCCTCCGGCCACTCTGGCTCCAGCGGACAGTCCGGGTCCGACAGGTCCAGAATCGCATCCATCCGCCGGATCGTCTCGATCGGCTCCAGCACCGGGTTCCTCGGCGGGTTGAATCCGTTGTGGCGCATCCATTGCAGGTAGCCGATCCAGATCACCACCGACGCCAGTTCCTGCGCGTACGGGTTGATCTCGATCCCCGCGAGCTGCGTGGCGCGGACGTGCGGGTAGATTGTCACGTCGAACCGTGCCGCGTAAGCGATGACCTCCTTTTCCAGGTCAAGCAGCAGGTGGAGGGCGACATACAGGAAGTTGCCGGAGCCGCACGCGGGATCGAGCACGCTCACCTGTGACAGTCGACGGTCGAAGTCGAGCAGAAGTCGTTCCAATTTGTCCTTGGATGTTAGTTTTCCTTTCTGGGTCGGCGCCTTGGCCTTTTTGACTCGCCTTGGACCCAACTTGGGTTTGCCATAGATTCCACCACTCTCGGCGCGCACCTTTTCCGAGAGTGGTTCACACTTCGCTCGGACCTCCGCCCACTCGCGCCGCAGCGGCTGCATCACCACCGGCTCCAGCAGCGTCTCGATGTCGGCCCGGCTCGTGTAATGCGCACCGATCTGCGACCGCTTGTCCGGGTCCAGCGTCCGCTCGAACAGCGTGCCGAACACCGACGGCTCCACGTTCCCCCAGTCGGGGATGTTGGCGTCGATCAGCTTCTGAATTTCTCCCATGCAGAACATGAGCTTCATCAGAAAGTGCGCCGCGTCCGACGGCGGTACATTGCGCGAGCGGAGCGCATCGGCGATCTGCCCGAACAGTTCCGCCACCTGCTCCGTGACGGTCTCCGGCGTCTCGCCCGGTTTGAGCGCCTGCGGATCGGTAAAGATCTTCCGCAGGATATCGAGATTCTGCGGCTCGCCCAGCCCGGCCAGGTCGAACTCATACACCCGCTTCACGGTCCCGGTAAAGTTGGTGTGAATCTGGAACTTGTCCAGGTCGCACACGACGAGCAGCGGCGGGTTCTCCAGCGCCTCACGGTACTGGAGCAATTGGTTGTAGGCCGCCTTGAGGTTCTTGTGCTTCCCCTTGTACTCCCAGCCGAAGAAGCCCCGTTTCCACACGTCGGCCCAGCCGTGCCCGCCGGCCGTTTTCTGCACGCCGTACTCGAACGTGTACCACGTCCCGGCCGGGTCGGCGTCGGCCGGCTTTTCGACGCCCAGCACGTCGCATAGATCGAGAAAGTGCTGCTGATATGCGGAGCGTTCCGACAGCGACGTCTGCTGCCACTTGGCGATGAACTGTTGCGGCGTCATGCGCGGCCCTTTTCAGTGTAGCCGGGTTTCTCCGAAACCCGGACCCCCTTTTGATTGCTCCCTGTCCCCGCCGACGAAGCCCCAAGATAACCCCCACCGCCCGAACCGTCACCCCACCAGCATCTCCTCTTCCCCTCACCACCGCGTCACCTCATCCGCCTCCCCCTCCAATCACCCCCAAATCCAAAATCGCGAATCCAAAAACGAAAATCCCCTTCCCG
>CAZWGW010000976.1:0-2834 GCA_964633565.1 uncultured Planctomycetaceae bacterium | reverse complement strand
AACTCGACGAAGCGCCGCGCCGCGACGCGCCCGCACTGCCGGAACCCTTTCGCAGAATGCGGCTGGATGAAATCGAGCGGCACGTGATCCTGCTCCGGCTGCAACAGTTTCGCGGCAACAAGACCGCCGCGGCCGAGCAGTTGGGCGTCACCCCGCGGACACTGCGCAACAAGATGTGTGAATACCGCCGGCTGGGGTTTGTCCAGTGAATCGACGCGAAGCCGCCCGGCCACTGAGATTCGCAAAGGGTTACGGAGCGTTACGGAGAGCGGCAGTTCTTTCCGGTGTCCCGACGCGATTTTTCCTGGCCATTTGCCGGCCGAGGAAGGGTCGGCCCACACGTTCTGGCCGTAATCCACGACGCAGTCGTGGGTAGCGGCGCGCCGTCGCAGACGACATGTGGCCCGGCATGGCGCTTGCTTGCTGGGGGCACGGCATGCCCCTCAGTTGCTCACCCATCGTGAACTTCCCGGCACAGGCCGATGCCGAATCGCCGATGTTCACGGTCCGCGACAGCGAAGGACCGCGCGAACCTGGGCGGCCTCGACGCAAAGAGACTGTCCGCGAGGACGGTGACGACGGTACAGTGAATTTCCCGGCAATGCTGGCGGCCGCTCAATCGATCATGCCGCTGCCGCATTCTGATTGTGCCGGAGTGATTTCAGGTTCCCGTGCCGAGCGACGCGATCCCGGAACGATCACGGAAGGACCGGCGGCGACCGATGTCGTGAATGGAACTGCGTTGCGGGTTGCACGTGACGCAGGCGGAATTGTGTTCCCGGAGAGAGGCGACGAACAGCTGCCATCGACCTTGAATTCAACGAATTTGCCGGGCGCAGAGATCGTCGGCGCGAGTGTCTTTCCAATCGAACGTGCACCGTCCGGCCAGGTGTCGGCAACAGCCGTCGAAACAACGACTGACGTCCGCAACGAGGCGGAGCAACCCGCTTCGATCGACGATCGAACATCTCTCACGAACGCGGTCAACACGACCGACGTCGACGCACCCGCAGACAGACTCGATGCCGATGACGTTCACGAATCGCGGGACAATCAGCCGGCCGAGCCCGCGAGTTCTGTCGGGTCGCGCGCCACAGGGTCTGCGAACAGCCTGAGTTCGTCGATCGTACAGTCTTCGATCACGGACGCACGGGTCGTTGTTGCGCACCGCAAGACCGATTCCGGGCCGAACGATCAGGGGAGGGCAAACCTCAAGGCAATCGCGGAATCGCCAGCCGCCGGATCGGGCGCGTCACTGCCGACCGTGCCGCATTCAATGTCCGCCGCGTCATCACTTGACGGGCCGACGGCGAACGCAGGCATTGAGGGCGTCGAACAGACCATTGAGCGTCAACTGGCGGACGCCATTCAAGCACACCAAACGGAAGTCGATCAGCACGGGGAAGCCCGTCTCGAAGTCCTGCTCAATCCGCCGGACCTGGGACGCGTATGGATTCGCCTCGCCCGGACGGCCGACGGAATTGCCGCGCACCTCTCGGTGCAGAATCTGGATGTGCAGTCGGCCCTGCAGACACATCTCGACGCCATCCGCCAGGGGCTGGTGCAAGCGGGCGTCCCCCTGACTGACTTCCAACTGGCCCGGCACGACGCCGATCGGTCCTTCGCCGACGGTGATGAGTTGCCGACAACGCCGGTCGCCGCGCGCATGCGCCGGGGTCTGGCGGCCAATGCCGCAACGGCCGAACGCGGCACGATCCGTCGGTCCGGAATTGACCTGTTGGCATGAACATGAGGCAAACCCCATGAACAGCACCGGTTTTACGGCTGACGCAGGTCGACAGCAGTTCCTGCAGTTGCTCGTCACACAGATCCAGCACCAGGACCCGCTGGAGCCGGTCAAGCAGGAGGAGTTCCTGCAGCAACTGGCGCAGTTCTCGGTCGTCGAAGGGGTCCAGCAGTTGAACGTGCAGTTCGGCGACCTGCTGCAGTTCCAGGCGCTCACTCAGGGGGCCGAAATCGTCGGCCATGAGGTGTCCTACCGGACCGACAGCGGCACGGCGCAGGGTCTGGTCGGTTCCGTCACCGTGCAGAACGGCCGGTTATTGCTGTCGATCGACGGTCAATCCATTCCGGTAGATCGTGTGACGTCCATTCACGGAAGTGGCGCGACGGTTTCCTGAAGTCCGGCCTGCATCGGCGGGAATCGTCCATTCTGAACATTGCAATCGGGAGCCAGATCATGCCCAACGCACTGAACACGGGTGTCGCCGGATTGACCAGCCACCAGCGAATGCTCGAAGTGGTGGGGAACAACCTCGCCAACCTGAATACAACCGCCTACAAGGCGCGACGCGCGCTGTTCTCCGACCTGCTGTACGAAACGATCCGTGGGGCGACCGGAAGTGCCGCCGGCACCGCGGGGGGCGTCAATCCCGCCGAGATCGGCAGCGGCAGCAAGCTGTCGCAGGTAGATATCCGCTTTGCACAGGGCAACCTGGAGAATACGGGGGAGATTCTGGATTTCGGCATCCAGGGGAGCGGTTTCTTTCTCGTCAACGACGGCCAGCAGGACCTGTACAGCCGCGCCGGCGCGTTCAGCCTGGACGATGCCGGTTACCTCGTCGACCCCGCTACGGGTTTTCATGTGCAGCGATATGGAAGCGTCGGGGAGTCGAACGGAGTCGACCCGACGTTTCAAACGGCGGGTGACAATCGCATCTACATCCCCTTCGGAGCGGTAATCCCGGGAAGCATATCGACCGAGGCGATGCTCTCAGGGAACCTCCCCGCCGACGCCACCGGACCGGTGGCGCAGGTCCTTACCAACTTCATCCCCTGGACGGCGGCGGGGTCTCCGGCCGCTGCGGGGACTC
>CAZWGW010000975.1:296-2840 GCA_964633565.1 uncultured Planctomycetaceae bacterium | reverse complement strand
ATGGCGTTCACGCGCACGCCGCGGCCGGACCATTCCGTGCTCAACTCGCGCGTCATCTGCGCGACGGCACCCATCGCCATGCTGTACGCGATGTGCCCCCGCCCGAGCGCCGTAATGCTCGCCAGCGAGCCGATGTTGACGATGCTCCCCCGTCCGGCCGCCAGCATCCGCCGGCCTGCCTCCTGACACATACAGAACCGGCCGAACACCAGGTTCCGCCACGTCTGTTCCACATCCGCCAGCGGAATCTCTTCCGGCTTGCCGAGGATCCCCTCCCCCGCCACGTTACCGGCAAAGTCGATCCGGCCAAACTCGCGGTCCAGCTCGCCAAAGAGAGCGCGGATCTGTTCCGGCTGCGAAACATCGCACCGGACGGCCAGTGCGCGGCGTCCGAGGGCGCGAATCGACGCAGCGGTCTGTTCAGCGCCTCCGGCGTTCAAATCGGCCAGCATCAGGTCCGCCCCGTGCTCGGCCAGCGCCAGCGACGCGGCGCGCCCCATGCCGCTGGCCGCGCCGGAGACCAGCGCGACGCGGCCGGTCAGATCAAACAGTGCAGGCATCACAGTCACTCCGATTCAATCCGGGCTGTGCATCGTCAGCCCCATGCCGCATCCCGCAGGATGGGCCAGATCTTGAACGCAAACACGAGCCACGCCAGCCCGATGTAAAATACCCCGCAACTCAAGACGCCGAGCCGGTGATACCATCGCGGACGCAGTTGCGGCGGCAGCAGCCGGTGATTGATCCATAACAATTGAAAGGAAGTGATCCCGATTGCCAGGTTGTTGAAATTGGCGATGAAGTCCGTCATCAGCTTCGGCGTGCTGCTGAACGCGTAGGCGCACACAAACGACCACAACACGTACGCACTGATGATCGCGTAGTAAATGTATTTCACCTGATGCGGCCGCATCGACTCCCGCACGCGGCGGTTGGCCGACCAGATCGCGTCCGTCCAGCGGCGGCTGAAGTCGTCTACGATCGACATCTGGCTCGGCAGCATCACCATCAGGCCGGCCAGCAATGTAACGATCCACAACAGCTTCGCGACCGGTGGCGCGAACCCCGCGTGCCGGATGCCGTCCGCAGTAATCATCGCCTGCGCGAGGCTCGCCTGCTCCGGGGTGATCGTGTTGTACCGGGCGAACTGCATCGACAATAGCGCCGGCAGGGCCATCCCCATGAAGCAGCCCGGCCCCCAGACCAGCACCTGGTCCATCAGCACGTAGCGCCACCAGCCCCGCCAGCGGCGCAGGTTCTCCGCAGTGGGGAGGAACACCGCGCCGACGTGGCTGAGCGTCACCTTCTTGCTGCCAACCGCGCTGGGGATCGCGCCGACCCGGCTCCCCATGCCCCATCCTTTGTCGCGCACAAAGTTACTGTAGGTGGAGTTGGCCAGGCCGCCGCCACCGGCATACCCGGCGAATGCCCCCAGCGAGACGATACTGGCCATCGACACCAGCGGCCATTCCCCGGTCGACCAGTAGTCGGCGAACACATTGCGGATCGTTTCGCCGCCGTTGCCGTCGGAGACGGGAACGTTTCCGAACTTCACGAACCCGCTGAACACGCCCCCCCATGCGGCCGGACTTACGAAAAGCACACCGATCACGAGACAGAACCCCAGAACGAAGAACACCTTGGCCGTCATCACAGCCTGCAGCATGTTGTAGACCTTGCCCCCCACGAGCACCGGCGCGGTGACGCCAAACAGGCAGATGTAGGCAAGGGTCGTCACCAGTGCTTTGTCCTGCGGGCCCGGTGGCCGATCGAGGATCAGCGAGGCGATCATGGCCGCGCCGTGAGTCGACAGACCCGGAACCAGCGCCGACACGTTGAGCAGCAGCATCATGCCGACCCAGAAACGCGGGCCGGGCCGACACCGCATGAATCCCGTGAACACCGGCTCGCCGCAGTAGAGGGCGTAGCGACCGCACTCCAGGTTGTAGAACACCTGCACCACGATGGCCACGGTCGCGATCCACATCAGCGCGCCGCCGTACTTCGCGGTCACCGCCGGCCCGAGCAGCCATTCGCCTCCGCCGATCTGGATGCCCATCATCACAATGCCCGGACCGATCAGGCTTGTCCAGTTGCGCCAGGAGCGCGGCTTCGGCTCGGGAAGATCCGCCACGTCCCACGGCGGCAGACAGGTCGCGGGGACTGCCGCCGCGGAGGTGTCGGTCGGTTTGGTCACGAATGGGTCCGATGTCGAGCGAGCCTGCAGCGTCATTGACCCGGACGCTTGAAGCGTCCGGGTCAACGGGCGGCAGATTGTCTCACGTCATGCCGATTTGTATGATAAATCCACCCTACCGCGCCGCACCGGCCGAAACAAGCGTTCGCGCCGGCAGCGACGATCCATCTACGGGTCCATCCGCATGCCTGACCTCATCCCCCGCCGACGGCTCAGCGATCAGGTCGCCGAGCAGATCAAACGGTACATCCTGGCGCACGGTCTGAAACCGGGTGACCGGCTGCCGACGGAGCATGCTCTCGCCGAGCGGTTCGGCGTCAGCCGCATCAGTGTGCGCGAAGCGACCA
>CAZWGW010000975.1:0-286 GCA_964633565.1 uncultured Planctomycetaceae bacterium | reverse complement strand
CGTCGGCCAGGTGGACATGCAACGCGTCTCCGAATACGTCGGGTTTCACCTGGCGATCGCTGACATCCCTGCCGAACAGTTGATCGAGACCCGGGTCATCATCGAGACCGGCGCGTTACCACAACTGGCGCGGCGGATGCAGGCCGACCCGGGGGTCTACGATCGGCTCCATGCGCTCAACGACCGCCTGCGCTCGGCCGACCGTCTTGCCGACTGGATCAGGCACGACATCGCCTTCCATCATGCCCTGCTGGAAGAAAGCGGGCTGATTCCGCTGGTGGCGTTC
>CAZWGW010000974.1:0-2857 GCA_964633565.1 uncultured Planctomycetaceae bacterium | reverse complement strand
GCGACGTACAAACCGGTCCAGGTCGATCTCGGGTCGAAAACGGACGCCGAACTTGTCGCGCTGCAATCGCACACCAACCGCTGGTACGCGCGGACCGCGCGCCGCCTGTTGCAGGAGCGCGCCGCTGCCGGCAGCCTCGAGCCGCAACTTGTGCAGCGGCTCCACGAACTGGTGAACGCCACCGATCCCCAGACGGTGCTCGCTGCAATCTGGACGCTGCATGTCACCAACAACCTGCAGCCAGCGCAATTGGACGCGGCTCTGCATCACACGGACGACATCGTCCGCGAATGGGCCGTTCGTCTGGCAACCGAGGTTCCGGGCCAGCCCGCCGTTCCCGCGGACACGCTCGCCGCACTGGCAGATTCTGATCCCTCGGCAATGGTCCGTTTGTCACTCGCATCGGCCCTCCCGGCGCTTCCGGCGGAGGATCGCTGGCTCATCGGCTCTGCGCTGGCGACTCATGGCGAGGACGCCGCTGACCGGTTCCTCCCCGCCATGATCTGGTACGGTCTCGCGACCGTCGTGGACAGCGATGTCCCCCGTGCGATGCAACTCGCGCAGACGACGCCGCTCGCCAGCCTCACGGATTCGATTCACTGGTACCTCTCAAGGCGCCCAGCGGGGCGCGATGCGCTCTCTCAACTGATTGCGGGCAGGACGGATGACGCGGCCGCCGTGCGGCTGCTGAACCTGCTTCGCTTCGGCCTGCAATACGAAGCCCGGCTCCCCATGCCGGCCCGCTGGAACAAGGTCCAGCAGCGTTTCGCAACCGGCGGCCAGCGCCGCACGAGCGACGAACTATCAGCCGTGTTCGGCGACGAGGCCGTTCTCGCGGCGATGCGCTCCCGCCTCGCCGACGAAGCCGCCCCCGTGGCGGCGCGGCTCGACGCTCTGTCCATTCTCCGCCGCGTCGGCGACAGCCAGGCCGGCGAACTTTATGTCGGCCTGCTCGACAATCCCAAACTCCGTCCGCAGCTTATCCCGCTCCTCGCGCGCACTCCGGGCGATGCGGCCGCGCACAAGCTCCTCGCACAGTTTGGCGTGCTGGACGAGGCCGAACGGACTGCCGCACTCGGAGTCCTCACGAGCCGGGCAGACTTCGCTCTCGCACTGCTGCAGGCGGTCGACGGCAAGCAGTTCGATAAGCAGCAACTCACCGCCCTGCAGATCCGGCAGATGCACAATCTGGGGAATGACGATGTCAATCGGCTGCTGGAAATGGTGTGGGGGAAGGTCGGCGGCTCATCGGAGGAAATGCGGGCGATGATCGCCAGGCTC
This sequence comes from uncultured Planctomycetaceae bacterium, assembly GCA_964633565.1. Taxonomy (GTDB): domain Bacteria; phylum Planctomycetota; class Planctomycetia; order Planctomycetales; family Planctomycetaceae; genus CAZWGW01. Next base: position 1,576 of record CAZWGW010000974.1, on the reverse strand, counting down.
CGCAACACGTACACGACGGCGCCACTCTGGGCCTACAGCGAGGACCGCGGCCGCGCGCTGTACCAGAAGACCTGCGCCGCCTGCCACCCGCTCGACGGCTCGACTGTCCCCCTCGGTCCGGGCCTGGCCGCCGCGTGGCGCAACGGTCTCGACTACTTCCTCGAAAATGTCGTCGACCCGAACGCCGTCGTCGGCGAGAACTACCGCCTGACGCTGATCGTCACCACCTCCGGCACGATCGTCTCGGGGCTGCTCGACAGCGAATCGGACACGGCCGTCGTCCTGCGCACTGCGGACAAGACCGTCACTGTCCCCAAGTCCGAGGTCGAAGAGCGGCGACTGGTGAATGAATCACTGATGCCGACCGGCCTGCTGGACAAGCTGAACGAGACGGAAACGATCGAACTGCTGAAGTTCCTGACGAGCAAGCGGTGACCGGGGCTACGGCAACTCGAATCTTTGAAATTGCGATGGCACCGCGCGAGAATTCCCGGGACCGTCGATGAGCATGTCCAACCCGCTCCCGCCGTGTGCCGAAAACTGGCTGTAGAAACTGTTCGGCGGGAATCCGGGCGCTTCTCCCACGCGCAGTGCTTCGTTGTCGTGCCCGTCAGGATCGACGTATCGCCGTACACCTCATTGTCCGTCAGTCCACGCCGTCCATCCCGTCGCCGCCTTCGGTTCCAATTCGCCAAAACGCGCTTTACAAATCAATTTCGTTGCGTTATTGTAAACGCAACAACTCTGATTTGAGACGCGCATGAGCATCGGACCTTGGGAAATCACCCGCGGCATGTTCCTCTCCGAGGAAGAGGTGGACGGTCTGTGCTGCCACCTTCGCCGCCGCGAGGAGTGCGCGCCGGCGAAAGAGCGACCGGCCGCCGTCACCGACCGCCTGATTGTCGAATCGCTCATCTACTCCGGCCTGCGGAACACCGAGTTCTGCAATCTGCGCGTCACCGACACGATCATTGGGCACGGCGAATCGAGCTTTCGCGTCACCAGCACGCCGCATCAGGACCGCACGGTGTATGTGCCGCGTGAACTGAGCGACCTCGTCCGCCGGTTCGTGCGCGACATACGGCCGAGGCTCCTTCCAGAGAACGTTGATCCCGACGACGCCGAACAGCCGCTGGTCGTCAACGAGCGCCGCAAGCCGTACGAGCGGACCGGCCTGTATCGCCGTGTGGTGCGCATCCTCACCGAGGCCGGACTGGCGGAGCGGGCCAGCGTGCAACTGTTGCGGCACACGTACGGCTACCTCGCCTACAAGCGGACAGGGGGCAACCTGCTCTTCGTGCAGAGGCAACTGGGACACGCCCATCCGATGGTGACGGCGATCTACGCCCAGTTCGTCGATGAGCCGTACCCGCAACTGGCCGATGCGGTCGGCGGAGAGACGGAGATGTCGTTCTCGCGCCCCGCATTGGAACGCCGATCGAAACGAAGGAGGACCCCACGATGATCGACTACGCCGATGTTGCCGCCACGGTGCGCAGTGCGATCGTGGACTGTCTGGCCGTCGACGAAGAGGACGTGACGCCCGAGGCCAACTTCTTCGAGGATCTCGGCGGCG
>CAZWGW010000973.1:0-2858 GCA_964633565.1 uncultured Planctomycetaceae bacterium | reverse complement strand
GTGGACGTGGACCTTGTTTTCCTCGGCCCGCAGTCCGAGCGGGTCGGTCGCGCCGTACGCGAATCCCTTCTTCACTCCCGCGCCCGCCAGCCAAACCGTATAGCCCCAGGGATTGTGGTCGCGCCCGGTCCCCTGTTCGCTCATCGGCATCCGGCCGAACTCGCCCCCCCAGATCACCAGTGTCTCTTCCAGCAGCCCGCGTTGCTTGAGATCGGTGAGCAGCCCCGCCACGGGCTTGTCGGTCTTCCCGCAATACTCCGTGTGGTTCTTGTCCACGTCATTGTGGGCGTCCCAGCCGTTCGTGTCGCCGGAGTACAACTGCACAAAGCGTACGCCGCGCTCGATCATGCGCCGGGCGAGCAGACATCGGGTGCCGAATTCATCCGTCGGCCGTTCGCCAACGCCATAGAGTCTGAGCGTCTCTGCTGTTTCGCCCGACAGCTCGACGACATCCGGTGCGGCTGCCTGCATGCGGTACGCGAGTTCATAGGCATTGACCCGCGCGGACAGGGTCTCATCGAAATCCCTCGTCCCAAGGTGCCCTTCGTTCTCCCGGCGGATGAAGTCCAGCATCCTGCGTTGTCGGTCGAGCCCCACTTCCGGCTGCGGCGCGAGATGCAGGATCGGGCTGGCGCCCGGCCGCATCGTCGTCCCCTGGTATGTCGCCGGCAGATAGCCGCTCCCCCACGCCGGCGGACCTCCCTTGAGTCCCCCTCCCGGATCGGGGAGGACAACGAACGCCGGCATGTCCTGGTTCTCGGTCCCCAGACCGAAGCTGACCCAGCTCCCGACGGAAGGCCGCCCCATCAGGATGCTGCCGGTGTTCATCTGATACACCGACTGCGGATGATTGACGCTGTCGCCGTGGACGCTCCGCATTACGCACAGTTCATCCGCCACGCCCGCGATGTGCGGCAGAAAGTCGCTCACCTCCAGGCCGGACTCCCCCCGCGGCCGAAACGGACGCACGGCGCCGAGCAGCGGGTTCGTCGCCACCTTCCGTCGCGTCATGACCATGCCGTAGCTGTCCGGGAGCGGCTGGCCGGCGTATTGGGCGAGTTCGGGTTTGTGGTCGAACAGATCGACGTGGCTCGGACCGCCGTGCATGAACAGCCAGATCACGCGCTTTGCATGCGGCTCAAAATGCGGCCGGCGGGGAGCGAGCGGATTGACGGCGCTCCCGGTCCCCTCAATGCCGGCCGCCGGTTTGAGGAGCCCCTCCGAGTTGAGCAGCGCCGCCAGCGCAATCGCACCGCAGCCGCCGCCGGAACAGAACAGGAAGTCGCGGCGATTGAATGCTGGTCGAGGTCGCAGAAGCATGGAACCGGCTCCCGGGGCGAATCTGCTGGCGCACTCCAGTATCGCACCCTGACCGGCGAATTGGTAGGTTCTCCGGAATCGTTTAGTCGATGGCGAGGGAGGAGCCTCGCACCCTCGACTTCGGCTGCGGTTGCGGGTTAACCGACCGCTCTTTGACGATCGGCATTCGCTACCGCAGGAACTCGCTCGCCTCGTCCAGAAACTCCGGATACAGCTTCCGCATCTCGCCAACCGCCTCGGCCAGGGGCACCGTCACGATCTTGAGGCCTCGCAGCGCCACCATCTTGCCGAAGTCCCCCTTCAGGGCCAGCCGGGCCGCATGGATCCCCAGCCGCGTCGCCAGCACCCGGTCGTAGGCGCTGGGAGACCCGCCGCGCTGCAGATGGCCCAGCGTCACATCGCGCGTCTCGATCTTCGTTTTCTCTTCGATAATGCGGGCGACTTTGTAGCCAATGCCCCCCAGTGTCTCGTGGCCGAACTGATCTTTCTTCCCGTCCTTGGTGACCACTCCCACCCCTTTCAGCTTCGCCCCCTCGCTGACCATCACGATCCCGTAAGGCTTTCCCGCGGCGCGGCGCCGCTTGAGCAGCTCGCAGACTGCGTCGAGGTCGACCTCCTGCTCCGGGACGAGGATCGCGTCCGCCGCACAGGCGATGCCCGACAGGCACGCAATCCAGCCGGCGTGACGTCCCATGCATTCGACCACCATGACGCGGCGATGTGATTCCGCCGTCGTGCGGAGTTTGTCGACTGCATCCATCACCGTGTTCAGGCAGGTGTCGAACCCGAACGTGAAGTCCGTGCTGCTCAGGTCATTGTCGATCGTCTTCGGGACGCCGATCGTTCCCAGTCCGTGCTTCTCATGCAGTTTGCTCGCGACGCCCAGCGTGTCGTCGCCACCAATGGCGATCAACGCGCCCAGTCCCAAGCGCGCGTATGTATCGGCGATCTGCTGCACGGGACGCGGGTCATTGGGGTCCTTGAACGGATTCGTCCGCGACGACCCCAGAATCGTCCCTCCGCGCGGGAGGATCTCGTCCGTCGCCATCACATCCAGCTTGATGAAGTTCCCCTCGATCGCACCGCGCCATCCCTCCAGCAGGCCGATGGTCTCGCCGCCCGCATTATGGATCGTGCGCACGACCGCCCGAATCACGGCATTCAAACCGGGACAGTCTCCGCCACCTGTCAGCACCGCAGCTTTCATCGAACTTTCCTTACGTCGGATTCACCGGGGGGTCGCTTGTCCCGCGGACGGACAGTCTGCGCTCATCATTCGAGGTTCCGGCGGCCAGGCCGCTCCGCGATGCGCCTTCCCGGCCGAATCGTACGAATCGACGGCCCGCGGACACAAGCTCAGTCGTGAGGTGCGGTGAGGCGGTGTCGCCATGCACGATTCACCGGGGACCGCCCGGTCCGTCGTGGCACGTCACAATGTCTCACGACCCGGACTTCCACGTCCGTTCGACGAATTTCGTGTCGCCGGTCCCCTCGGCGAACGTCGTCGCGTAGACGCGGTCGAGCGCCGGCAGACGCTT
>CAZWGW010000972.1:0-2862 GCA_964633565.1 uncultured Planctomycetaceae bacterium | reverse complement strand
CCAGGGTTCGATCGCCAGCTTCATCGGTCGGCAGCACGCGGGAGGGCCGAACTCGCGCGGCAAGCAGCAACTCCTGATCGGGCCGTGGCTGCACGGGAGGCTGAACAAAGGGAACCGCGTCGGCGATCTGGAATACCCCACCAACGCCACGTGGCCCGAGAATGACCATATCGTGCGCTGGTTCAATCACTTCCTGAAGGGAGAGAACAACGGCGTCGATCGGGAACCGACCGTGCGCTACTACGTGATGGGCGCGGTCGGTGAGGAAGGCGCGCCCGGCAACGTCTGGCGCGAAGCCGATGACTTTCCTCCACGCGCCGACATGCGGCCGCTCTACCTGCACGCGGAGGGGCGGCTTAACTCCACCGCGCCTGAAGCTGCGATGCCCCGCACGAGTTACGAGAGCGACCCGCGACATCCGATGGAGATCCCGGGGACTTCGTTCCCCGGCGCGAAGGACGCTCGCCCCTTCGAGGAGCAGTCCCAGGTCCTCACATTCACCACAGAGCCGCTGGCAGAGCCGGTGGAATGGACGGGGCGCATCAAAGCGGAACTGTACGTCTCTTCAACGGCCCGCGACACCGATTTCATCGTCCGTGTGAGCGATGTCTATCCGGACGGTCGGTCGATCTTGCTGACCGACTATCCGTGGCGGGCGCGCTATCGCGAAGGCTTCGAGAAGGAAGTCCTGTTGCAGCCCGGCCAGGTCGCCAGAGTCGCGTTTGACGTCGGTTGGGTCAGTCAGATCTTTAACCGCGGCCATCGCATCCGCGTGACGGTCGCCAGCACCGGCGCGCCGCTCTACGAACCGAACCCGCAGACGGGAGAAGCGCTGACAATCGAGTTCCCTGAGAATGCCGTGACGGCGACAAATACGATCCACCACGAACAAGGGCGCGCATCGCGGATTATCGCACCTGTTGCCACGAACCCGCTCTCATCTGCTCGCAGGTGAACGATTGCTGAGTGTCCCTGCGGCCCTGTCCCGGCTATTCTCTGTCTCCCGACGAAGCCGATCTCGCACGCGACTCGAGTTGTGTGAGCGATTGAAGCTGGACCGAATTCGCAGCGAGTGTGCTCTCGTAGCTGCTTGATCCTTGGGGGTCATCGCGAAGCAGCTGATCCAACAGACTCCGTGTGTGCTCGAAGGATTGCCGCGCCAACTCGTGGTCGCCACGATTGCGGTGGATGCTCCCTTGAAGATGATAATCCAGCGCCAGCCAGTACCGCGCACGGAAATCAGCGGAATCTTCGTCGATCAGCGACTGGTACAGCGCTTGCGACTCCGCGCAATACCTTAACGCGTGGTCCCTCGGGCCGGGCCAGTCGTATTGCTGACCGAGAAAGTAGCACACTTCTCCCAGGAGCCGGCGCAGTTCCGCAGATTGCGGATCCGCTTGCAACAACGGCCTGTACAAGGCGTATGCTTCTGCAAACATCCGCCGCGCTGACTCCCGGTCCTTCCGATCCCGGTACAACTTGCCGAGTCGCCGGTAACTGTTTGCGAGCTCCTGTTGATACTTCGGCTCCTCGGGATGCTGCCCAACGAGCGTTCGGCGAATGTCGAGACTCTGCTCCAGTTGGACCTGAGACGTATCAAGCCGCCCGGCCCCCAAATCGCGGACGCCGAGGTTGTAATACATTTTCGACAGATAATAGAGGTGCTCGTCGATCTCCGGCTGTTCGCGTGCGAGCGCCTCCCACATCGGCAACGCCAGTTCAAAGTATTTCCGGGCTTGTTCATCACGGCCGGCGCTCAGAGCCTGGTTGCCCTGCTGATACAGGGCGTCGGCGATGTCCGCCTGCAGCGTGGCATTGTCCGGGCGCTCCGGACCGAGCATCGCGTAGTAGTCCGAAATGGCCTGCATCAGTTCCGACCGGAGGGGCTGGAAAACTGGTTCGTCGTAGGTCCCCTGTTCGTAGAGGATGTCCTGAATCCGCCGGAGTTGCTCGTGGGCCTGCTGGAAATGTCGCTCGGAGTCCTGCCGGTGCGCCTCGGCGACCTGCCACTGCCGCGTCACGATCACGAGTGCGATGATGATGGATGCGAGCAACGCGGCAGACAGTCCAGCCACGACCGGCTTACGTCGTCCCCAGTTCAGCAGCCGCTGCACTGGACCCGTGCGCCGAGCAAGCACCGGAACTCCATCGAGATACCGCTGCAGATCAGCCGCCAACATTCCCGCAGACTGGTAGCGGTCGGCGGGTCCAAATGTCAGGCATTTCAGGCAGACGGCCTCCAGGTCGCGCGGGATGGAGCGCTGCAGTGACCGCGGGGACGCGCACGATCCCTCACACACCAGCCGCAGAATTTCGACATCGGACTTGCCCTGGTGCGGAGTCCGACCGGTCAATAATTCGTACAAGATCACACCCAGGGCGTACACGTCGCTCCGGACGTCAACGTCCGTCAGTCGTCCCGCCGCCTGTTCGGGAGACATGTACGCCGGGGTGCCCAGGACCGCTCCGGTCCGCGTCGTCGCCAGGCCGTCATCGAGTTTCGCCAGCCCGAAATCGGTCAGTTTCGGAATGTACGGAAATCGCGGACCACTGCCAGCGGCCGCTGGATGATCGTCTCGGACGCGAATTGCAGTCGCTTGTCGTGTTGATGCGGACTTCGCAAAGTCGCCGTTGTTCGTGCCCGGTGCCGTGCCATTTGCCAGCGTTGGCAACTCCTCGAACAGGAGCACGTTGTCCGGCTTGATGTCACGATGCAGGATGCCGCGCTGGTGAACATAGCTGACCGCGTCGGCCAGGTCGCGAACGATGGAGGCGGCCAACTGCGGACGCATGGGACCGCCCTGCCGTTTCTGCCACGCGCCGAGCGTGGGACCGCCGCAATACTCCGAAGCGATGTAGCAC
>CAZWGW010000971.1:0-2863 GCA_964633565.1 uncultured Planctomycetaceae bacterium | reverse complement strand
GGGGCACTTGCTGAGGTCGAGGCTCTTGAGATTCGCCAGCTTGCCGATGTGGACCAGCCCGGCGTCCGTCAGGTCGGTCTGCTGCCAGATCTCCAGCGTTTCGAGCTTCTGGAACGGGACAAGCTGCTCCAGCGAATCGTCCGTGACCGGGCACTCGATCAGGTCCAGGTACGTGAGCGTGTCCTTGCTGGCAAGGAGGTGTGACAGCCCTTCCGGCTTGACTCCGGTGCCGCGCAGCCGCAGGTCTTTCAGCTTCGTCAGGCCGTTCAGGTGCTGCAACCCGTTCGAAGTGATAAAGCTCCGCCACAGGTTGAGCTTCTGCAGTTCGATCAACCCTGCCAGCGCCGGCAGTCCGTCGTCAGTCACTGCGGCGTCCTCGATCTCGAGCGTACGCAACTTCTTGATTGTGCCGATGTGAGTCAGCCCGGTATCCGTAATGCTGTAACCGCGAAGCTTGAGGTCAACGAGGCTGGGATGCGCGGCCAGCTTCTGCAGTCCGATGTCGCTCACGCGCGTGCCGCGCAGGTCGAGGACCCGGAGGTTCTTGAGCGGCGCGACGTGATCCAGCCCGTCGTCGCCGATCACCGTATAGAGAAGTTCCAGCCGGTTCAGATCCGGGACGTGCTTCAACTGCGCCAGCCCCTCGTCCGACAGCTTGCTGCACTGCCGCAGGTTGAGCGCCCGCAGCCGCGACAGGTGCTCGAGCACCGCCAGCCCCGCATCCGTGATCTCCGACCGGTACAGGTCGACATTCGTCAGATAAGGGAGCCCCTTGAGGTGCGGCATGTCGGCGTCGGTCAGACCCTTGCCGACGCATTCCAGGCCGATCACGGAACCACGTTCGTCTTTTTTCAGTTCGACCCCCAGCGTCTCCAGCGCTGCAATGGCGGCCGCATCGTCGGGCTGGCGCGCCTCAACCGGCGGGGGAGGTGGGGGCGGCTCGGGGACGGGCGCGTTGGCCGGCGGTGCGGGCGAGGAGGGGCAGCCGGCCGCAAGACACAGGACCGGGAAGCAGACGAGGAGAACGGCACGGGGCATGGGAATGCTCAGGATCAGTTGAGGGACTTCGGGCGGCCCGCATCCACTCGCCGACACTCCATCGTAGGACGCCGCGCAGCAAATCGAAAGCCAGCACGTGATTACTCGATTACTCCGCTGAGAAAACGCCGGGGAGCGGAGGCGCGACTTCTGGATGTGTTTCGTGGTAGTCCTCGCCCAGCAGCGCGGCCACCGTGGCGGCGACCTGCGACTGCGTAGCCACTCCCCTGGGCGGCGGCCCGGCTGGCGTGTCGGGGCCGAGTACGGCGATCCAGATCGGCGCCGCCTCGGGCATCTCCTTGCCGTGGTTGATCCAGTTCTCGCGCGTGTCCCCCCGCCCGTGGTCCGTCGTCACCACCAATGACGTCGTCCCCGCATACTCCGGCAGCGACTGTGCGGTTTCCCACAGCCGGCGCAGGTAGTCGTCATTTCGGCGGGCGGCGTCGAGATAGAGGTCGTACCGCCGGGCGTGCGCCCAGTCGTCAGTTTCCCCCAGCGACACGTACAGCACTCGCGGTTTGGCCTGCCGCAGGTATCCATCCGCGCCGCGAAACGTGAAATAGTCGTAGCGGACGTTGTGCCAGTTGTGCGGCAACTCGCCGGCGAATTGATTCAGTTCTTCGAGTTGTGTGGGGTCGGGTCCGACCGTAATCGGCTGCCAGCCGGCGTTGACTGGAATGCCGCTCCGCTCGTCGTTGATGATGAACGGAAATACGTCCCACGAACAGAACGCCGCCACCCGGCCGTGGAATTCCGGCCGGCGATGGAGCCACTCCAGGACCGTGACGTTGGGGTTGCGAATCTTGTCATTGGAATCGATCCGCGGATCAGCGCGGCCGGTGAGGATCTCGTTGTAGCCGGGGTACGAGAAGTTGAGACCGTTCGTCACCCGCGCGATCGAACCACGCTCCGCATCGCCGTACACGCGCCCCTGCGCGGCGATCGTCCCCCAGAAGAACGGCATCAGTGCGGTCCGGCGTTCTTCCGGCGACTCGCGCCAGAACCGGTCGCGAACGGCGTCGATGTCCTTGACGCCGCCGAATTCGGCGTTGATCAACGACTCGTCCGCGCCGCCGAACAGTTCCTGCCAGCGCAGGCCGTCGAGTGTGACCAGAATGACGTTCTGTGTCGCGCGGTCCGGCTCCGCCGCAGGCAGGGAGCGCCCGAAGCATGCCATCCACACCACCAGCAGCAGCCTGAGAAAGCGGAGTTGCTGGGACCAGTACGGACCGTCGACGGTTTGCTTGGCCATGAGTCGAGAATACGCCGCGCCGGGCGGAATGTGGAGCGCGGCCGTATGACGCCCCGAGCACGGCCCGCAGCGCTGCGGGTTACGCCGGTGGTTCCGATTATGACGGCGGCAGGATCGAGACCGTCGTCAAAACCGGTCCAATCGATGCGGTGGAGTGATGCCGGATGATCGTCGTAACCGAATTCCACCGAAGACCCGACGTCGGGCAAATCGACGGAAGCACATCGTAACCCGAAGCGTAAGCGAGGGGCGGAGTTGCGATCGCGCTCATCCGCTCGGCGACGTTTCGGGTTCCCCGGGAACTGCCGCTTCGCTCCCCCCATGAAACTCCCGCACATCCCCATCTGGCTGTCAGTCACGCTGCCACTGCTTTCCGGTGGTTGCGTCCAGACGCGGCAGTGCCCGATGGCGCGGCAAGCAGCAAGGACGCCGGAGCGCGTTGCCTCCGCCGCGGCGTCGGCCAGGGATCGCACGAGTCCTCTTGCAGCCACACGCGTACTGGATCAAGCGACCGCAAACTTCCCCAAAACGACTGCTCCTGCCACCGCACCACCCCGGCTCAAAGCTGCAGCC
>CAZWGW010000970.1:0-2864 GCA_964633565.1 uncultured Planctomycetaceae bacterium | reverse complement strand
CGCGCAGCACGTCGTCGGCGATCCCCCAGATGAAATTGGCGATCCAGTTGAGTTGCCCGTTGTCCATCGGTCCGGCGGGTGCGGGGGTGACGTGAGATAAGCGATTGTACGGCGGGAGGGGGGGCGGGCGAAACCAAAGCGGGGCGCGGGATCGTTTCACCCGGGTGCGCTCTCCCGGCGCGCCGGGACCGCAACCCCGGCCTTTGAGATGCGACCCCGTCACGCTGGAAAAGTGCATACATTTCGCTCCTCCCGCCAAAAATCCCGCCAGATTCCAGAATTCCCTGCCCACGCGTCCCATCCCGATCCCTTCGCCCCATTTGCGTCGCCACCATCTCACTACTGTTCACAAGTTCCTGTTGAACTTACGCCGACGCCACCCTCCAAAACGGCCAGAATCCGCGCACAAAGGGGGGTATTGGTAGAGAGCGCGCAGCAGCCCCCTCGCCCAACCTCTCCCCCGGCGCGGGGGCGAGGGGAAAAGGAATCAGGAGTCAGGAGTCAGGAATCAGGAAATGGACAGCCGTCAGCTTTCAGCGATCAGCCGTCAGCCATCCAGCGAGAAGGGACGGTTTTGGAAAACCGTCCTACATTCGAGCAGTCACTCCTCACCAACAATCCGGCAAGATCCGCGCCCCCTCTGTGTGTGAAATCCTGGCGCCCTGGTCGTCTTGCTCGCCGTCACCGTCGCGCGAGAGGGCCCGACGCCCGGGCAACAACGGCATAATGCACCCACGTCGGGCGGCGCCGCCCTGCTCGCCCCTTGGAGGCCGTTCCGGCACACCCTAGAATGCAGTGGGGCAAACGCGCATTCGGGAGCCAGGCCATGCCGGAGCTGGACCAGTTGACGATTGACGAACTTTACGAGGAATTCGACTTCCTCGGCGAATGGGAAGATCAGTGCCAGTACCTGATTGAACTGGGGAAGGAACTCCCCGATCTGCCCGACGCCGACAAAGTTGACGCAAACCTCGTTCGCGGCTGCCAGGCGCGGGTGTGGCTGGTGGCCGAGGTCCGTGCGGACCGCGCGGGAACGCGGATCGAGATTCGCGCCAAGAGCGACGCGATGATCGTCGACGGGCTGATCGTCGTGCTGCTGACGCTGTTCAACGGCAAGTCGCCGCAGGCGGTCCTGGCGGCGGAGCCGGAGCGGGTCTTTTCGCGACTCGGACTCGAGGCGCACCTCGTCCCTCAACGGCGGAACGGCCTGCACGCGATGGTCCGCCGCATTCGCGAGATCGCACAGCAGCATGCGGGCAACGGTCAACCGGCGCTCAGGGCCGCTCCCAAACCGGCACCGGCGCTCAGCGTGTCCGACGACCGGCAGAAGACCGGCACGATCGAGCGGCTCAACGCGCAACTGCTCCGCAAGGACTTCCCGGCCCTGCAGCAGGTGCTCCCCTCCGGCGTCCCGGTGACGTTCCTCGACTCGGCCGCCTCCGCCCAGAAGCCGAAGGTCGTGATCGACAAGGAGCGCGAGGTTTACGAGCAGTATTACGCCAACGCCTACCGCGGCGTCTACCGGTTCGGCGACCGGGTGAGCCGCGAGCTGGAAGAGTCGCGCGAGAAGGTCCGGCGGTTCATCGGCGCCGCGCGGGTGGAGGAGGTGATCTTCACCTCCGGGACGACGATGTCGATTAACCTCGTCGCCAACGCCTGGGGGCGGAAGTTTCTCAAGCCGGGCGACGAAGTCCTGCTGAGCATCCTCGAGCACCACGGCAACCTCGTGCCGTGGCAGTGGATCACGCAGCAGACCGGGGCGAAGCTGAACTTCATCCCGCTGACGCCGGACGGCCAGCTCGACATGGAGCGGCTGGACGACGTGCTGACCGAACGGACGAAGCTGGTGGCCGTGACGAGCATGTCGAACGTGCTCGGGACGGTGCCGCCGATCAACGAAATCGTGCGGCGGGCGAAGAAGGTCGGAGCGCTGGTCATGGTGGACGGCGCCCAGGGGGTGCCGCACATCCCGGTCAATGTGGCCAAGGAGGGGATCGATTTCCTCGCGTTCTCGGGGCACAAGCTGTACGGGCCGAACGGCATCGGGCTGCTCTACGGCCGCAGCGAATTGCTGCAGGCAATGGACCCGTTCCTGTGCGGCGGGCACATGATCGAGCGGGTCGAGAGGGAATCGTTCACGTGCGCACCGCTGCCGGCGAAGTACGAAGCCGGCACGATCCCGATCGCCCCGGCGATTGCGCTGGGGACGGCCGTCGACTACGTCACGAAGCTCGGTCTGTGCAACATCCACACGCATGAGCAGACACTGCTGCGGTACGCGACGCAGCGGCTGCAGGAAGTGCCGGGGCTCACGATCTACGGCCCGTCGACGGCCCACAAGGGGGCGATCATCAGTTTCACGCTGCAAGGCGTGGCGGCCCAGGACGTGGCGACCCTGCTGGACCTGAAGGGGGTCTGCGTGCGGCACGGCCACCACTGCACGATGCCGCTGCATGAGTGGCTGGGGGTGCCGGCAACGGTGCGGGCGAGCCTGGCGCTGTACAGCACGACGGACGACGTGGACACTCTGATTGACGCGCTGCAATTCGTGCGCGAGACGGCGAAGAAGCGGTGACGGCACAGCAGACGGGTGATCCCGTGCGATCGTTCAACCCGCAGCCGAAGGCGAGGAAGCGGTGAACGACCGACCCTCGCCTTCGGCTACGGGTTAAACGACCACGCCACGCGATTCCCTCTTGACGACACCTGTCGTCGCCGCTATCCTGACGACACTTGTCGTCCATCTTGGCGCCATCACCGGAGGGAGCGACCATGCCGGAGGGAAAACTCACGCCGGCCCAGTATGAGATCATGGAGGTCGTCTGGGACGCCGGCCGCGCGGGGGCCAGCGTGGCCGACGTGTG
>CAZWGW010000969.1:0-2866 GCA_964633565.1 uncultured Planctomycetaceae bacterium | reverse complement strand
GCCGGCTCGTCGTCGGAGCGGGCGGGCCAGTTGACCTGGACGAAGCGCGTGCCGGCCTCGACAAGCCGGCGCGCCAGCAGACAACTCTGGCCGAATTGTGTCAGACCGTAGCGCTCGCGAGCGGCCGGTGATTCTTCATCCAGATGAAACGCGCGGACGGCGCGGTTGGACTGAATCAGCGAGAGCGCCGTGTCGTAGTAGGCATCGAACGAAGCCGAGACTCCGTCCGGGGTGGGCGGCGCCTGGAGCAGTGCGTCAGCCTGCCGCTCAATGACGCCCTTCAGGTCCACGCGGGACTGAAACCGTCCCAGCGGGATTTCGGCGGGGAGCGTCAGGCCGTCGAGCCGCAACGGTTTTGTAAGGTCGTCGTACATCGTAAACGGGTCGTACGCGCCCCCCAGCAGTCCCGCCGACTGGCCGACGCCGATTACGGAGCCTTCCTTGACCGGAGCTCCGACGGCGGCATTGGCGAAGTCGCCGACGCCGGGCGGCCGATAGCGGGCGACGACGGCCCCGACGGAGGGGAGGTCCTCGCGCGACGGCGGAACGGCCAGGCCGGTCGGCGAGAAGTTCTGCGGGTCGTGCCCCGTCATGAGCATATAGATCGCCGCGCCGTGATTGCGCAACCCTTTTGGGTCGACGCCGATCGAGCGGACGACGGTGAAGTGCCGCGCCTCCGCCGCCAGCAGCGGCAGCACTTCGCCGAGGAACACGCCCGGAGCGCTGGTGGCGATCGGATGAAACTCACCGCGAATCTCGGCCGGCGCATCGGGCTTGGGGTCCCACAGATCGATATGGCTCGGGGAGCCCTGCAGATAGACGAGGATAACCGACTGCGCGCGGCCAAAACCGGGGAGCGCGCTGGCATCCTGATCGCGCGCGGCGGCCCGCCGCGCCAGAAACGACGGCAGGCTGAGGCCGACGAGGGAGAGTCCGCCAACGGTGAGCAGTTCCCGCCTGGAGACGGAGTCGCACAGTCGGCCCGGTCTCCCCAGCACGGACAGCGTCATTGGAACTCCTGGCGGTGATGACGCTGATCATGGCGTGCGTCGGTGCTGCCTGCAATAGCGGTGACTGTAGCCGGGGTCAGTGACCCCGGCGGTGTGGTGACGACGCCTTCACCTCCTTCCGGCCTCACTGAGGCCGGCTACAGCAAGGGCCAGCCACGACGCGATCCCGTGCGGAATTGCGGCTGTCGCGCGCCAGCGATACAAGGGGAGCATTCCTCCTGTTGGAATTGTGGTCTCGCCACGGAGCACTGCATGCGACTGTGCCTGTTATTTTCGCTGAGGCCAATGTGGCTTGTCTGTTGCACTGCCGGGTATGCCGTTGCGCAATCGGCGCCCGTGACGGCCGTCGCGGATCGCGAAGAACTGATTTTCACCCCCGCGGGATTCGAGCAGCCCGGGCAGCCAGCGGTGGCGGAAGGGGAGGGGACCGGCGAACTGCAGATCGTGGTTCGCGACCGCGAGTCGGGGCGGGCCGTTCCGTGTCGCGTCAACGTTGTGGGACCGGACGGCAACTTCTATGAGCCGCGGCAGAACGCGCTCACGCAGTACAGCCTGACCGGGGAATGGCCGAAGTGGCCCAAGGCGTGGGGCAACCGCCCGGGCAAGGCGCCGTTCCGGTACTTCGGGCGGTTTTTTTACACGACCGGCGAGGCGACCGTGCGGGTGCCGGCGGGGACGGTTCGCGTGGAGGCGTGGAAAGGGTTCGAGTATCGGCCAGCGTCTGACACGACGATCGTGCCGGCTGGCGAACGCCGGGCGGTGGAGATTGTGCTGTCGCATGAAGCGTCGGCCACAGAGCATGGTTACTACTCCGGTGATCCGCACATCCACATCCCGCGCACGTCCGAGCAGGACGACACGACCATCTTCGACCTGATGGAAGCGGAGGACATCCATTATGCGTCGCTTCTCGGCTACAACGAACCGGCCGGGCCGTATGCCGGGTTCATGGACAAGCTCGATTCGCCGCAGCGGCGGGGGATGGGACGCGAATCGATCCGCACGCGCGGCGACTACAACCTGCTTTCGGGGCAGGAATACCGTACAGGGACGTATGGGCACCTGAACCTGTTCCTGCGCGACGACATTGTGTTTCCGGGCCAGAGTTTCAACGCCGACAACTGGCCCCTCTACGGCGAGGTGGGGCGCGACACGCAGGACCAGGGGGGTTATGCGTTCTATGCGCACGGCGGGTATGCGCAGGCGATCTACGCCGACTTCGTCCAGGGGAACGTCAACGGTGTCGAACTGCTGCAGTTCGGCGTGTATCGCGGCATCGGACTCGCCGACTGGTACAACATCCTCAACATCGGCTACCGGTTTCCGTGCGTCGGAGCGAGCGATTACCCCGCCTGCCGCATGCTGGGGGACTGCCGCACGTTTGTGGAGTTGGGGGGGGACCGGTCGTTCCCGGCGTGGCTGAAGGGGGCGGCCGAGGGGCGGAGCTTTGTCAGCACGGCGCCGGTGCTGTTATTGGAGGTCGATGGTCGGAAGCCGGGGGACATCATTCGCCGCGATGCAGGGCCGGTGAATGTGACCGCACGCGTTCGTGTGAAGTCGGTCGTCGCGCCTGTCACCAACGTGCAACTGGTCGTCAACGGCGCAATCGTCCAGGCGATGTCAGTGCCCGCCGAGGAGGGGCAGCACGACTGGGTCGAGTTCGAAACACCGTTAACGATCACCGAGTCGTCGTGGATCGCTGCGCGTGCGTATTCCGAGTCGCCGGGAGGCGCGGCAGATGCCGAGGCGCATACGAACCCGATCTATGTCTGCGTGGGCGGCAAGTCGCCGTACCGCCGCGAATCCCTCGATGCGATCGTCGGCGAGATCGACAAGCAGATTGCGGCCCATTCCAA
>CAZWGW010000968.1:0-2889 GCA_964633565.1 uncultured Planctomycetaceae bacterium | reverse complement strand
CGGGCTTTTCCGTGACTTGATACGACGACGTCTGGTTGGCGAGATGCCGCCAGGTGATGTCGCGGTCTTTGAATGCGAGATTGCTGTTGATCTCTCCCAGCCGCGGCTCCCAGCGCACGACCGGTTCGTCGACGCTCTCGAGTCGGCCGTCCTCGACCGCCTTGAACAGGAAGAGCGCATACACCGGCTTGGCGGCGGAGGCGACGTCGCCCCGTTTCGCAGCGTCGCCCCACGAGTAGACCAGTCGGCCGTGCCGGACGACGCAACCGCTGCCGCCGATGTACTCGCTGAAGTCGCGGAGTCCGGTTTCGTCGAGGACGACGACGGCGGGAGCGGTGACAACCCATTCGACGCCGGGAAAGGTTGTCACCGGTTCCGTCGCGGAAAGACTGCTCCCGGCTGCGGCGAGGACGACGGCAAGAGTGACCAACCGCGTCGCATGAGAATTGGCATACAACATCTTCGCACCTTGTCCGGCCGTGCGGGGAGTCAGAAGGCACAGTTTTGCCCCATGATATCGAAAACGCCAACGTCGCGTCGCGCGCGGGGCGGTGCGGCCGCGCGATTCATGCAGGTCGTGCGACCGGAACGGAATCGTCTCACAGCTCGAAATTTGGTTCCTACGGGACAGATCAACCATTTCCCATGCGTTGCCGATCTGGCTACACTACACCCAGAGGTTCCCACCATGCGATCCCACCGCGCCTGCCTCTGCTCCATCGGGGCAATCCTGTTGTTCCCGATCTTCGTCCGCGCGGGCGATTCCGCCGCGCCGGCCGTCTCATTCGAACGCGACGTCCGCCCGATTCTCAAGGTGGCCTGCTTCCAGTGCCACGGCGAGGAGGCTGAACACCAGGGAAACCTCGACGTCCGCCTCGTGCGGCTGATGACACAAGGGGGTGACTCCGGTCCGGCCCTCGTCGCGAGTAAGCGCGACGAGAGCCTGCTCTTTCAGCGGATCCGGGACGGCGAGATGCCCCCGGAAGTTCGAAAACCCCTCACCGCCGCCGAGATCGAAACAATCGGCCGCTGGATCGACGCCGGGGCGCCGACGCTGCACCCGGAGCCGGAATCAGCGGACGGATACTTCATTACCGAGGAAGAACGAGCCCATTGGTCGTATCAGCCGATCCAGCGCCCGGCCGTTCCCCGGGTCGCACACCCCGACCAGGTGCATACACCGATTGACGCATTCCTCCTGGCGCGGCTGGAGCAGCAGCAATTTTCGTTTTCTCCCGAAGCCGACCGCCACACCCTTCTGCGGCGTGCTTATCTCGACCTCATCGGCCTGCCGCCGACGCCCGACCAGTCCGACCGCTTCCTCAACGACACGTCTCCCGATGCGTACTCGCGGCGGATCGACGAACTGCTCGCCTCGCCGCACTACGGCGAGCGCTGGGGCCGGCACTGGCTCGACGTCGCCGGGTACGCCGACTCCGAGGGTTATTCGAACGATGACGTCGAACGACCGTGGGCATTCAAATACCGCGACTACGTGATCCGCGCGTTCAACGACGACAAGCCCTTCGACGAGTTTATCCGCGAACAACTGGCCGGCGACGAGATGATCACCTCGCCGCTCAACAACCTCACGCCGGACGACGCGGAAAAACTCGTGGCGACCGGCTTCCTGCGCATGGCCCCCGACGGCACCGCCGTCGGTGTCGACGATGCCAATCTCGCCCGCAACGACGTTATGGCCGAAACGATCAAGATTGTCTCGTCGTCGCTGCTGGGCCTCACCATCGGTTGTGCGCAGTGCCATGACCATCGCTACGATCCGATCCCGCAAACGGACTACTACCGTTTCCGCGCGATCTTCGAGCCGGCCCTCGACTGGAAGAACTGGCGCAACCCCCGACAACGGCTGGTCTCCCTCTACACCGACGCCGACCGGTCGAAAGCCGCCGAGATCGAAGCCGAGGCGAAGACGATCGACGATGAACGGACCGTGAGGCAGACCGAGTTCATCAACGCCACGTTCGCCAAGGAACTGGAGAAACTCCCGGAGGACATGCGCGAGGCGGCAAAAGCGGCGTTCGAGACGGCCGAAAAGGACCGTACGCCAGAACAGAAGGAACTGTTCAAGAAATATCCGGCGCTCAACGTCAATCCGGGGTCGCTGTACCTGTACGACTCGAAGGCGGCCGCGACGCTCAAGGAACTCGCCGACAAGGCGGCCGCCGTCCGCGCCACGAAGCCGCCGGAGGAGTTCGTCCACGCGCTCACCGAAGTCCCCGGACAGGTCCCGGCCACGCATTTCTTCTTCCGCGGCAACTACGATCATCCGAAACAGCAACTCGCGCCGGCCGATCTGACGATCGTCTCGCTGACAACCGGTGAGGCCGAGATCCCGGCCGATGATGCTGCGCTGCCGACGACCGGCCGGCGGACGGAACTCGCCCGGCACCTTACGAGCCGCCAGCACCCGCTCGTCGCGCGCGTCATCGCCAACCGGATCTGGATGCACCACTTCGGCCGCGGCCTGGTTCACACACCCGGCGACTTCGGCGCGCTCGGCACGCTTCCGACGCATCCCGAACTGCTCGACTGGCTGGCGAGCGAGTTCATGGCCAGCGGCTGGAGCGTCAAGCACCTGCACCGGCTGATGATGCTCTCGACGGCTTACCGTCAGGCGTTGCGCGTCGACCCGGCACAGGACACTGCCGACCCGGACAACCTGCTGCTCGGGGGCTCGCGGCTCAAACGGCTTGACGCTGAGGTGATCCGCGACTGCACGCTGGCCGTCTGCGGCACACTGAACGACAAACCGTACGGCCCGCCCGTCCCGGTCATGGCCGACATCGTCGGCCGGTGGGTGATCGGCATCGAGAACCTGAGCGCCGGCCGGCCCGGGGACGTGATTCCGATGAAGGGGGAGGAATACCG
>CAZWGW010000967.1:0-2896 GCA_964633565.1 uncultured Planctomycetaceae bacterium | reverse complement strand
CTGGCGCTGGAGTAGTCGATCCGCTGCACGGCACGCACAAAGCCCGCCGGCAGGTGCTGCTCCCCGACAAGCTGCAGGAAAGTGTACCGGGCGTCGACACACGACGCGACCGACTTCGCCTCGATCTTCTCGCCGCCGGCAAGTTGCACGCCGGCGGCCTGCCCATTTCGCAGCAGCACCGATTCGACGCCGACTCCCGCGTGGATTTCTACTCCCTTGCTCCGCGCCGACTCGGCCAGCGCGTTTGAAAGAGCGCCAATGCCTCCCTGAACGTAACCCCATACCCCACGCGCGCCGCCGGCCGAGCCCATCACATGGTGCAGCAGCACGTACGCCGTCCCCGGCGCCGACGGGGGGAGGAACGTGCCGATGATGGCGTCGGTCGCCAGCGTTCCCTTGAGGACGTCGGATTCAAACCAGCGGTCGAGAATCGTGCCGGCCGGTCCACTCAGCAGTTCAATCGTCTCCGGGAGGTCTTCCCCGAGATGTTTCAGCGACCCGAGCAGGTCGAGCGCGTGCTTGCCGTCGCGGACGCGCTTCATCAGCGGAACCTTGCGCCACGACGACGGCAGCGGCACCGGATCGGGCGGCGTCTGCGAGAGGAGCGGCTCCAGGCACTCGGCAATCCGCGTCAGCAGCGCCTCATAGCGGAGATACGCCTCGGCGTCGCGCGCCGAAAACTTGCCGATCTCCCGGCGGTTCTGTTCGGCGTCGGGGCCGAGAAAGAGATACCGCCCATCCTCCAGCGGCGTGAATGACGACGGCGAGCGCGGCAGCACCTTGTAGCCGTACTTTGCCAACTGCAGATCCCGCTCGATCTCGGGCAACAGCAGGCTGACGACATAAGCGGCGGTTGAGACCTTGTAGCCGGGCCAGGTCTCCTCGGTGACCGCGCAGCCGCCGAGGACATCGCGGCGTTCGACGACGAGCACCTTCCAGCCGGCGCGGGCGAGGTAGTTGGCGCAGACGAGGCCGTTGTGCCCGGCGCCGATGATGATGCAGTCGTACATTGTTTGTTGCACACGCGGCTCGCGTGCGGTTCAGTATGCAGGACGGACTTCCGGATCCGTTCAAACCGGCGTTCGCAGCCCCGAACGGACGGACTGGAAGTCCGTCCGACGACGCGCACGCGAGCCGCGTGCGCTACGGTCCGGGCAGTTTCTCACAAAACGCCACAAGTATGAATGTTGCAATCGGGCCGAGGAGCAGCGACATGAGGAACCAGCCGAGACCGCTGCGGTTCTTGCCTTGAGCCAGACCCGCGTTGATCAAAGCCAGGGTTCCCCAGCCGGCATAGAACTCCGGGTGCATGATGCGTCCTTGCGTCCGTCAGGCGATCAGCGGCGCCCACGGCTGGCGATACTCCGCACTCAGCAGCGCGTTCGCTTCGCCGTCCCAGCCGAAATTCAGCGCACCAGGGTCGAATGCAACTTCGCGTCCCATGCGCCAGGCGATATTCCCCAGGTGGCACAGCGTCGAACTGAGGTGCCCCACCTCGATATCGGCCTGCGGCGTGCGCCGCTGTTTGACGCTGTCGACAAAGTCCCGCAGGTGCGACTGCTGCAGTTCGCTGGCGTCGGCCGTCAGGCTGTCGCGCCGGCCGTACACCTTCCAGCCGCCGCGGTCGACGATCAGCGTGCCATTATCGCCGTAGAACGCCACCGCCGCCGAACGCCCTTCGATGCCGTGGCTCGACCATTGCCGGTGCTCCCAGACGATCGACGCCTTGGGGAAACTGTACTGTACACTCAGCGTGTCGGGCGTTTCGCGGTCGTCGTGGAAGTGATACTTGCCCCCCGTGGCGGCCACGCGCAGCGGCAGCCCCACGCCAAGCCCCCACCTGGCGACGTCGAGCAGATGCACACCCCACGTGCCCAGTTCGCCGCTGCCGTAGTCCCAGAACCACTGCCAGTTGTGATGGAAGCGATTGGGCTGGAAAGCCCGCTCGGGGGCGGGACCAAGCCAGCGGTCGTAATCGACCCCTGCGGGCAGAGCGGACTCAGATTTGGTGCCGATCGCCTTGCGGCGATGCACGACCCACGCTTTGGCCAGACGCACTGTGCCGATCTCGCCGCTGCGCACGAGTTCGACCGCCGAGCGGAAATGTTCGCCGCTGCGCTGCTGCAGGCCGGACTGCACAATGCGACCGTGGCGGCGCGCGGCCGCGACCATCCGCGCTCCCTCATCCACGGTGTGTGAGACGGGTGCTTCGACGTACACGTCCTTGCCGGCCTGGCAGGCCAGGATCGTCATCGGTGCGTGCCAGTGATCCGGCGCGGCGATCACGACGGCGTCGATGGACGGATCGTCCAAAACACGGCGGAAATCCCGTTGCGCAGTCGGCGGTGTGGCCTGACGTTCGCCCACGACCGCAACCGCCTCCGCCAGTTGCCCCTCGTCCACGTCGCACAAGGCGGCGACGCGGACGTCGGGGAACGCGGCCAGCCCGAGGGCCAGTTCTTTCCCCTGCGTTCGCAGGCCGATCACGCCGATGTTCAGCCGCTCGCCGGGCGACCCCAGCGCCGCGCTCCCCAGTCCAACCATCCCGGCCGCGACACCTGCCGCGTTGCGCGCGCTGTTCTCAAGGAACCGGCGGCGGCTCAAGTCGTGCTTGAGGAAATCGTCGACGTTCATGGCGTACCTGTGACCCATCCCTCAATCTTAGCATTCCGGCGCAGCCCGCAAACCTCAGTCCGCCTCAAACTGATGGTTCAACAATTCCCTCTGTTGTGTGTCACACCGGACGTTTGGCGACTTCTCCGGGATAATCACGCTGTCCGTCAGACCCACGCGCCCCTGCACCGCCGCAACGCGGCCCAGATCGATCGTGGCGCTCGAATCGAGATTCAGGCTGTCGTCGGGAGAGACCTCGTCCATCGCTCAACCTCCTGAAGGC
>CAZWGW010000966.1:0-2918 GCA_964633565.1 uncultured Planctomycetaceae bacterium | reverse complement strand
CGTCGACCAGGATGGCGAGCGACGTGGCGATGAACGACTTGGCGCAGGAGGCAATTGCGAACGGCGTTTGTTCCGTCACCGGCCGGTCACTGCCGATTTCGCAGACGCCATAGCCGCGTGCGAAGATGACTTTGCCGTCCTGCACGGCGGCGACCGCCGCACCGGGGACCTCCCACTGCCGCATGGCATCGCGCATGTAATCGTCGACGCCGGTGAAGCGATCATCGGCCGATGTTGCCGAAATGGGAAGGAGACATGCCGCGAGCAGCGTGTACGGCCTACGGTTCATCGGGAGTTACGTGGATGTCGGCCCTCGGCAAGGCATTCTGGAGTCGTTCGACGCCCATCTCCGTGATCTGTGTGTCGTTCAGATAGACGTGTTTCAGGGACGAAAGCACTTCCAGATGCGGGATCACGGTGTCAGTCGCCGGATAGCCAATTCCAATCCATGAAACGGTGGGGATTTCAGACAGTCGTTTCAGGTCTGAGTCGGTCCCCGTCCATTCGGGCCCCAACCAGACGCTGGTTTCTATTGATTTGTGCGATGGGGCGACCTTGCCGTGCAGCGCCTGGATACTGCGCACGGCATGGAGCGCGTCGGCACGTAATGGCGCAGCGAGCAGTTCATCCAGTGTGCCGATTTCCAGGCCGGGAATGCGGTCGATCAGATTCTGCGCTGCCTGGCGGGTGATATAGGTGTTCCACAGTGGCAGCCAAGTCAGTTTGCGATGCACCTCGAGGTAGCCCAGCGACGTGTCGGTAATGCTGTTATCGCTCAGATTCAGATAATCCAGCGACTTCAGATTGCGCAAATGGATCAAGGCGGCATCTGTCACCCGCGTGTTGGAGATCGACAGGCCAGTGAGCTGCGTCAGCTTTCCAAGGACCTCCATGCCTTCGTCCGTCATCGCCGTTTGCGGCGTCTCCAGCGAAGTGAGGTGCGGTATGTCAAGCAGGAAGGCCAGGTTTTCCGCCGTTACGCCAGTTTCGTAGAGGCTCAAACTCTGGAGACTCGGATGTCCTGCCAGGTGGCGCAGTCCATCGCCGTCAAAATGAATGGCGCTCCTGAATTCGAGTCGTTTGAGGTGGGGCATGCGCGCGATGACTTGCAGGCCGTCATCCGTGGCGAGTTGCGCCGGCACTTCCAGATCTTCAAGAGCGGGACACTCCTCCAGCTTTCTCAGTCCGTCCACACTGATTGTCCGCGACATCAAGTGCAGTCGTCGCAACTGTTCGAGAGCACTCAGATGATCCATTCCGGCATCGGTCACATCGCAATCGCCGATGCTGAGTTGAGTGACAGCGGGGAGGTCAGTCAGCCGTTCCAGGCCGGCGTCGCCGCCAACCCACTTCTGGTCCAATGTGATGCGGTAGGTGGAGTCCGATTCATCGAAGTAGACCCCCGCCCCCAGCGCCTCCAGTTTCGATCCTACGATGCGCTCCAGGGTCTTTGGTACACGCATCGCGACGCGCGAATTCGAAGACTGCCTGAGTCGGTGCAGCGCCTCGTAGGCCGAGTTGGAAGCGTCGGTGTCGCGAGAGTCGAGCAGTTGCGTGAGGATGACCAGCGCGCGCAGCGCCCCCTCGGTGTCGTTGCCGTTGGCGGCTTGTTCCAGCGGTCCGACCGCCGGCAGTCCGACGGCGTAGAGCGCATCGGCGGCACGCTGCCGCCGGGTAAAGTCTGCGTCCGACAATTGCGCGATCCAGCGCGGAACGTTCTGCTGGGCCCACTCCTGGAGGGCGGCCTTGAGCGCCGTTTCGACGCTCTGGCCCGGCGCGGGCGATACAGTGACTCGCCCCGCGGGTGTCTCAATTTGCGTCGAGTCCTCCTTCGCTGGGGGATCGTCACCTGCGGCGGCTGAGGACCACGCAAACGAGCCTGAAGAAACAAGGCACACGGCAGCCAGAAGTGAGATACGTCGCATCACTGTGGTGCTCCTGTCAGCAGTTGTGGACACGGAGAGACTCAGCGATCGCCACCAGGACGGTCCTCGAGTGTAACAGAGTGCTCTGCGCGTCAGCGAGTGCGCGGTTCAGCTTCCCACGTACCGCGCGTAGACCGCCCGTGCCGCGGTGACGTCCTCCGTCCCCTTGATGATCGCTCGGCCGTCGCGGAAGACCGTCATCTGATACGCCGGCTCCCGCAGCACCACGCGCACGAGGTAGGGGTTCGACGTCACCTCGCCGGCGGTGCTCAGCTTGCGGGCGAGTTCGTCGAGCGAGAGCCGGGCCTGCTCGCTGGGGGCGACCTGCACGGCGTTGCGGCCGCAGAGGATCGTCGTCCGTGAGCCGCGTTCCCCGCGCAGCCAGTGCCGCTCGCCGTGCTTGCAGGCGGGGCAGTCGGCCCGGTCGCGGAGGTCCCCCAGCTTGAGCCGGCGGTGCGAACCGTCCCACAGGTCGACCACCGTGAGGACCGGTTCAATCAGGTCGGCTTGCCCCGTGAGGAGTTTCAGGGCGTCGATCACCTGCAGCGACGACACGACGTTCACGGCCGGGCCGAGTACGCCGGCCGTGTCGCAGGTCTCGGTCGTCCCCGGTTCGGGTTCGTTCTGGATGAGGCAGCGGAGGCAGGCGGTGCGGCCGGGGATGATCGTCATCACCTGCCCGTGACTGCCGACGCAGCCCCCGTTGATCCAGGGGACGCCCGTTTCGAGCGCGGCGTCGTTGACGAGGAAGCGGACCTCGAAGTTGTCGGTGCCGTCGAGGATCACGTCGATGTCTTTGACCAGTTCCAGGATGTTCGTGTGGTCGACGTCGGCGACGACCGGCTCGATGCGGATCGTGCTGTTGATCCGCTGCAGCTTCCGGGCGGCGGCGATCGCCTTGGGGTTCTGCTCGGCGACGTCGGCCTCGTCGTAGAGGACCTGCCGCTGGAGGTTGGAGAGTTCGACGAAATCGCGGTAGACGATGCGGACGAG
>CAZWGW010000965.1:0-2926 GCA_964633565.1 uncultured Planctomycetaceae bacterium | reverse complement strand
TGTCGGAGTGTCTGCATGGCTGTCGTCATCCAGCGGAAAAGGTCGGTCGCCCGGTTGTGCTATTCGTGCCGCATGACGGACTGTCCCGTCAGGACGAGGCTCTCCGCCCAGAACGGCTTGGTGATCGCAATCTCGTCGTAGTGGAGTTCGCATTTGACGACGTACAACTGCCGCCAGAGGGCATTCGTGAGTTCAATGTCGGGCAACTCTTCCACGTCAATCGTCGCGGGGTCTGTCACGCCGTCGTCATACACGCTGGCATCCTTGATGATGATGGTCACTTCGGCCGGATCGAACGCCGAACCGACGATTTCGTTGATCCTGGCGGCGACGTCGGCACTGGAGACGCCCTGCACGGCCCCGAAGCGCGCGCCCTGCTTGGCGGCGGCGTTCAGCGTCTGGACAACCAGGAACACGTGGCCGAACTCGAACAGTGCGGCCACAAAGATGGCAAACACCGGAATCACGACGGCCATCTCAACGATCGTTGTTCCGTCGCGGGGAGCGGACCCTGTTCACGTGTGCGAGTTGCGCATCAGTCGCGTCCAGGTTCGTTGTTTCAGATCCCCCGCGCCCCCGGACTCCCACTCCTGTCAATCGCGAGGGAACGGGGGAACGGGAGCGCGGGGGAGACCCACAGATGCACAAACGGCACTTGCGGGCTCGCGGCCAGTGCGTTGGCGTCAGAGAATTCGAGTGACGGCGGTGCCAGACCTGGAATGCGCTGACGCTCACAACAGCCGCGTCGTAGCGTCTGCACCAGCACGTCTACAGGACAAACCTAGGTCGTCCCGCATGATTGGCAAATCGGTTCCGGGCAATTTTTCCGGAGACTACCTGCGTTGCGAATGTGTTGACAAGTCGCCACACGCGGAGTCGCCGCCGGGTTATCCGCCAGTCGTTGAAACAGGCAACACGCCTCCCACGCTCTCCCCGGCAGACACGTGTGGCACGGCGCGCTGAAACAACAGGATGCCCGACTCCGCGGCGGCCACTTCCCCCAGGTACTCGCCAAATGCGTCAACAATTCGCCCCAGCGATTGTCCCTGCGCCACGCGCTCGCCAAGTCGCACGAGGGGTTCGAAAAAACCGGACGCCGGCGCCGGATGCTGCACCTGCAGGTGACCGCTCCCCGCACGATCATCTTCGACGACATGCTGCATTGCTGGGCTCGGCGGCGCCCGCTCGACGATCCCCAGATGTCCCGCGACGTTGAGGCACCCTTGGACGCACAATTCGACGGCGTGCGGATCGAATGCCCCGCCCCCTCCCGCTTCGACATAAATGGCCGGTACGCGCGCGTCGCGCGCCACGGACAGGGTTCGTCCCTCCAACTCCGGGCTGGTCCCCCAGACGATCGGCAGATTGAACGCCCGCGCCATCTCCCGCTGGCGTTCAAGAACCGCCTGGTCTGGATGCAGCATGTACCCCGACAACGGCAAGATCCGGAACAGACGTCCGCCCGTGTGCAGATCGATCAGGTAATCGGCCTGCCGGATCAGGGGCGTCAGTGCCGCCGCAAGCTGCTGCGTCACCGACCCGTCGGCCCGGCCGGGCATCGTGCGGGCCAGGTCGAGAACGTCGTCCGCCGTGCGTTGACCCCGGAGAAAGGCCGGCCGGTTCGCGATCGGAACCAATGTCACCTGTCCGCGAACGTCGCGCGCCGAGAACTCCCGCCACAATTGGCGTACGGCGATCATCGGCTCGTATTCGTCACCGTGAACGCCGGCAATGATCAGCAGTCGTGGTCCCGAAGCACCGGAGACAATTTGCAGCGGCAATTCCACACCAATCTCCTTCCCCGTCGTGACGCGCCGGGAGAAGCGCGCCGCACCAGCAAGCCGAAGCGTTATAGCTGCCCACAGTGGCCGGCTCCATCGCGACCATGGCCGGCGAGACGTACTGCCGCGTTTGTGTGCGCCGTTTCCTGCCAATCCGCCGGACAGTTGAGTAGGATCAAGGGAGTCGTTGCACGCTCCATTTCATGCCGGGACCCGCCATCACAATGGAACAAGTTGCCGAAGCACCCGTCGCCCCCGCGGCCGACGACGCCCGCGAACGTGAAGCCCAGGCCATTCGCGGCCTCGCCACCGCCTACAACCGCCTCCGCGAAGAGATCGGCAAGGTCATCATCGGCCAGGACCAGGTAGTCGACGACCTGCTGATCGCCCTGTTCAGCCGCGGGCACTGTCTGCTCGTCGGCGTGCCGGGACTGGCGAAAACGCTCCTCGTCAGCACGATTGCCAGAATCCTGCAGCTCTCGTTCCGGAGGATCCAGTTCACGCCGGACCTGATGCCGTCCGACATCACGGGGACCGACGTGCTGCAGGACGACCCGCAGACCGGCCGGCGGACGTTCCAGTTCATGCAGGGACCGCTCTTCACGCACGTCCTGCTGGCGGACGAAATCAACCGCACGCCCCCCAAGACGCAGGCCGCGCTGCTGGAAGCGATGCAGGAACGGCACGTCACCGTCGGCTCCAACACGTACCGGCTGCCGAACCCGTTCTTCGTGCTGGCGACACAGAACCCGATCGAGCAGGAAGGGACGTACCCGCTCCCCGAGGCGCAGCTCGACCGGTTCATGTTTAACGTCGTCGTCAAGTATCCGACGCCGGCCGAGGAACTGCGGATCCTCAAGGCGACGACCGGCGGCGACGAGCCGGACCTGAAGCATGCGCTCACGGGCGAACAGATCCTCGCGCTGCAGGAGGTGGTGCGGCGGGTGCCGGTGGCGGAACACGTGTTCGTTTACGCCCGCGACCTGGTCCGGGCGACGCGGCCGAACGAGCCGGAGTCGCCAAAGTTCATCCGCGAGTACATCTCGTGGGGGGCCGGACCGCGGGCCGGGCAGTACCTGATCCTGGGCGCCAAGGCCCGGGCCATTCTGGAGGGGCGCTTCCACGTCACGACCGAGGACGTCAAA